>NZ_KV820449.1:0-50051 GCF_001815405.1 Peptoniphilus sp. HMSC075B08
GAACTGTAGCATCAGGAGTAGTATCAAAGATTATTGACTAATCCTTTGGATTAACAGACAAATCTTAATAAATAAAATTAGAGGGAGTTTATGCTCCCTCTTTTTTCTTGCAAACTTATAAAACAACTTATGGCTAGAATTAAATATTAAAGTATAAAATAGTAATGAAAAGTTTTTGAATAATTATGAATTAATATAAAGCTTGAATATAAAACTTATATTAATTCATATACTTCCTTTATGAATTAACATTAATTGAAAACGAATTCTTACAAAAATTAAAAATAATTAATCTAAAATGCATAATATAATGAATTTAAATAAAAAAGTTTTTATAGTTATATTAATTATTTAGTCATGCTTAAGAAGATTAAGATGAAAATAAAATAAAAAATAATTTTATTAAAAAAACATATTGACATAGTAAAGCGTTAGATGTATACTTCTAGTATACAAGAAATTGTTTTCATATTAATGAGAGGAGAGGTATACTTGAAACTAACAAAAGACCAACAAGATTTATTAGATGGTAAATATGGCGAAGGTGCTCAACTTGCAATGAAAGTACAAGTTGCAATTGGAGAATCTTTTGGAGCAAAAAGAATGGTTCCAATTACTAGGGCCCATGTTGCACTAAGTAATCAAGATGCAGATTTATGGTTAGCGGAAAAAATGGTTAATTTAGGAGCTCGTTGTAGAGTTTCTCCAACTGTAAATCCAGGATGGGGGATACCATATTTTAAAGAGAGAGGTATGGGTGATAAAGAAGATTATGAAATGATGCAAAGAACTCATGAAGCCTATAAGAAGCTAGGAGCTACATTATCTTATAATTGCACGCCATATATAGATACTAACGTACCAAATTTTGGTGAAATCACTGCATTTTCAGAATCTAGTGCGACACCATACGTTAACTCTGTTTGGGGAGCAAGATCAAATAGGGAAGGAGCTAACTCTGCATTATTTGCAGCAATAACTGGATATGTTCCTGAATATGGACTATTACTAGATGAAAACAGAAAGGGAACAATACTAGTTGAAGTGAAGGCTGACATGAAAAACGACTATGATTATCATATGTTGGGAATGTGTGGTAAAAAAATAGGACATGGAATACCGGTATTTGTTGGACTACCTGAACATATTAGTAAAGAAGCCTTAAGAAATCTAGGGGCTCAACTAAATACATCAGGTGCATATGATATGTACCATATTGTAGGATTTACACCAGAGGCTCAGACATTGGAAATGGCATTTGGTGGAAAAGAACCTGAGAGAAAAGTTACAATAACAAATGAGGACTTTGAAGAAGTATTAGAAAATATTTCTCTAGAAGGAGAAAGAGAAATAGATTTTGCAATGTTTGGATGTCCACACTTTACTCTAGATGAAGTTAGACATATCTCAGAAAGAATTGATGGTAGAAAGCTAGAAAAAGATATGTGGATATTAGTATCATCTCATGTAAAACATCTTTGTGACATAATGGGTTATTCTGAAGATATGGAAAAGCTCGGAGCACATATAGTTCCAAGTACATGTCCAGATCAACCTATTTGGAAGTTCCTTAAAGGAAAAGTAGGTGTGACAGAATCTCCAAAATGTGCATATTATCCTAAGAGAAGAGGGATTGATTTCGTAATAAGAGACTTAGATACTTGTGTTGATGCAGCTTTAACAGGGAGGGTTAAATAATGAGTAAAGTTTATAAATGCCATAAAATTTCTGACGGAAAAGTAGAAGCAGAGGTAACTATTTCGAAAGATCCGATAATGTTTTATTTGCTAGAACCTGAAACAGGAAAGATGATTGAACCAAATCATGATTTCACAGGTAGGAGTATGTCAGGGAAAATACTAGTTTTCCCTTCTGGAAAAGGAAGTTCTGTTGTTCAAGCGGATGGATTATTTCAATTAATGAAGTATAAAAATCAACCTGCTGGTATGATTGTTGAATATCCAGAAACCGTTCTAGTAACGAGTGCGATAGTTTTCGAGATTCCATTAGTTGATAAAGTTGATCCTCAATTTTATAAGGATATTAAAGAGGGAGACAGAATAGTCATTGATGCTACAAATGAAGAAATTACAATTTTGTAAAAATAAGGAGTAAACTATGAAAAAATTATATAAAGTGCTTGCTTTTTTATTCATCGCTTTAACTTTAGTTGCTTGCGGGAAAAAAGAGAAGTCAGAAAACACTGCTACTGCTGGAGATGCAGTTAAGCCAGCATCTGGAGATGTAGTAATAAAAATAGGTCACGTAGAACCTGAAAGTAGATCTACGCACAAAGCTTTAGTTAACTTTAAAAAGAATGTAGAAGAAAAAAGTAACGGAAAAATAGGAATTGAGATCTACCCTAATGGATCATTAGGTGGAGACGTTCAAATGACAGAATCCGTAGCTATGGGTACTTTACAATCTACACTACCTTCTACTTCTGTATTAACTACTTATTCTGAAGAATTTGGAATTTTGGATATGCCATATCTATTTTTAAATAGTGAATCAGCTTTTAATGCATTAGATGGAGAAGTTGGAGAATACTTCAACAAAAAGTTAGAAGAACAAGGAATTAAATGTCTAGGATATGTATATAACGGACCTAGATCTACAACTACAAACTCTGGTCCTATAGAAAAACCTGAAGATTTAAAGGGAGTAAAAATGAGAGTTATGGAAAGTCCAATTTTTATTGACTTTTACAAAACAATTGGAGCAAATCCTACACCTATGAGTTTTACTGAGTTATACACAGGTTTACAACAAGGAACTGTTGATGCACAAGAAAATCCTCCTTCTTTAACTTTTGCAAACAAGTTCTATGAAGTTCAAAAATATCAAACAATAGATGAACATGTTCATAACTTCTTGCCATTTTTAATTAATAAAAATGTTTTTGATTCTTTAGACAGTGAAATGCAAGAATTGCTAGAAAGTGAAGCAAAAGTTTTTGTAGAAGAACAAAGAGAAATGGAATTAGTAGATAATGAAAAAGCTATAAAAGACCTTGAAACAGAAGGAAAGCTTATTACTAATGTGTTAGATGATAATCAAAAGGTAGAGTTTAGAGAAGCAGTGCAACCAATGTACGATAAATATCAAAAACAATTTGGACAAGAACTATTTGAATTATGTGAAAAATATAATAAATAAAATTATACTTAGAAGAATTGGGATTCCCAATTCTTCTAAAAAGGAGTATATATTATGAGAAATGTGCTTAAAAAATTTAATAAAATAGAAGAAATAGTTTTAGTTTCCAGCTTAGTATTAAATGTGGTAATAGTTTTTATGCAAGTTATCATGAGATATTTTTTCAACACGTCGATAACTTGGTCTGAGGAATTATCGAGATACATATTTATATGGCAAGTATGGCTAGGAAGTAGCATAGCATTTGTAGATAATCAGCACATAAGGGTTGATTTGATATTTAGTATATTTAAGTCAGAAAAATCTCAAAGAGTAATACATTTGATTAATAATATTATCTGGTTTTCATTCAATGTGTTTTTAGTTTATGTTGGAGTAAAGTTATTGGGATCAATGAGTGCTAGGAATGCTTTATCTTCTGGTATGAGATTGCCTTTAGTTTATGTTTATGCCGCTCTCCCTGTTTCATCTTTTATTTTAGCAATAAGAATACTGCTGGATTCTATAGACTTAATTTCTGGTAAAAAAGTTTTAGTTACAGATAATTCGGATATAAGGGAGGTTTAATATGGAATCTATAGTATTATTTGGAGTTTTTTTTATACTATTAATTCTTGGTGTGCCCATAGGTTATGCAATAGGTATATCAACCTTAATAAATATAGTGGGATTTACAAGTATGCCAACTATGATGATTGCCCAAAACTCAGTTGCTGGAGTGGATTCATTTCCTCTTTTAGCGATACCATTTTTTATGCTAGCTGGTAATTTAATGAGTAGTGGAGGAATAGCTAAAAGGCTTGTAGATTTCTTTCAATCATTTATTGGTCATATTACAGGTGGGCTTGGGATGGTAACCATTGTAGTTTGTATGTTTTTTGCAGCTATTTCAGGTTCTGCTGTGGCAACTGTATCGGCTGTAGGTGCATTTATGATACCTCAGATGGTAGAGCATGGATATAGCAAAGGATTCTCTACAGCATTAACAGCTGCAGCAGGAACTATTGGGGTAATTATTCCACCGAGTGTTCCTTTTGTTATCTATGGGGTTGTATCAGGAGCCTCAATTACTCAAATGTTTACAGCAGGGTTTTTACCAGGAATATTAATGGGTGTAGCACTTATGATTGTTTGCTATATTGTTTCGAAAAAAAATGGATATAAGGGTAATGAGGAAAAGAAAAATATTAAAGAAATATTTAGTGCTTTTAAAGAAGCATTTTGGGCGATAATGTCGCCAGTTATAATCTTAGGTGGTATTTATGCTGGTATATTTACACCAACAGAAGCTGCAGTAGTTTCAGTTGTATATTCATTTATAATAGGCGTATTTGTGTATAAAGAGTTAAATCTAAAGGACGCTTATAAATCTTTCAGAGATGCTATCGTAGTTAATGGAGCAACAACATTCATGGTTGGTTTGTCTACAGCTTTTGCGGCATTACTTACTATGGAACAAATACCTCTAAAGATAGCAACATTTATTACATCACTAAGTGATAATGGTATTGTTATTTTAATTTTAATAAATATTTTCTTAATAATAGTTGGAATGTTTATTGATAATATACCAGGCACAATTATATTGACACCAATCTTGTTACCTATAGTTTTAAATTTGGGAATGAGCCCAATAACATTTGGTATAATGTTAACAATGAACTTAGCGATAGGATTTTGTACACCGCCATATGGGATTAATTTATTTGTGGCCACAGCCATATCAAAAGTAGGAATGAGTGTTCTTTCTAAAGAGATTATTAAATTTATTATTGCTCTTTTAATTGTTTTAATGCTTGTAACATTTGTTCCGGTTGTAACGACCGTATTTTTATAAAGGAGTAAGAAATGCTAGTTTGGATTATAGACGAAGAATGGACAGATTATGATTTAGAAAAAGAGTATCTACCAAAAGTATTTGAAAATGTTGATATTAGAATCTCTAATTACAATTATGAAGAAGATCTTAAAGAATTTGGATATAAAGCAGATGCGATTTTAGCGCAAGTGTATGCTGAAATACCAAGAAGTACCATAGAAAACCTTGAAAACTGTAAAGTTATTTCAACTTATGGTGGTGGATACGACAGAATTGATTTAGATGCGTGTAAAGAAAAAGGCATAAGAGTAACAAATATACAAGGTTATTGTGCTGAAGATTTAGCGGATTACACATTAGCTGCAATATATCATTTTAATAAAAAAATTCAATATTACGCAAACACATGCTTAGAAAATGTAAAAGCTGGGAAGTGGGGATCTCTTGTTATAGAGAAACCAACTCATAGATTATCAGAAGAGAACTTAGTTATTGTAGGATTTGGTGCAATAGGAAAGGCTATAGCTGATAAAGTTAAAGGAACTGGAATAAATATTTATGCAGTTGATGAGTTCTTGAGTGAAGCCGAAATAGAAAAATATGGAGTAAAGAAGCTTGACTGGGAAGAAGGCTTTAAAATGGCTGATTATATTAGTGTAAACCTTAAGGGTATTGATGCTAACAAAAATAAAATATCTATGAATGAGTTTAAATTAATGAAAAATACAGCCAGCATTATAAATACTTCTAGAGGAAAAGTTATTAATGAGTCTGATTTAATAGAAGCTGTTAGAAGTAAAGAAATAGCTGGGGCAATAGTAGATGTTATTACTAATGAGCCACCTAATGGAGATGAAGAAATATTTTTAGAAAAAAATATTTTGGTAACTCCTCATATATCCTACATCTCTATTGAATCAATGAAAGCATTGAAAGAGTTTGCATTGGGAAATTTAGAAGCAGTTTTAAAAGAAGAAGAACCAAGGGATCCAGTAATTTAAATTAAGATTGAAGATGACATCAATGGTAAAAGGAAATTATGTAAAAAAACAAACACTATCAGATAAAGCTTATTTTTATTTAAGAGATTTAATTGTTTCTGGTGATGTAAAAGGTGGGGAACTTTTAACTGAAAAAAAAATAGGGGAAAAACTTAATATGAGCAGAACCCCTGTTAAGAGAGCACTCACTAGACTAGAACAAGAAGGATATTTAAAAAGTGTTGATGGGGTTGGGAATATAGTTAGAGAATTATCGGTTAAAGATTTAGCTGACATATATGAACTTAGAATTGCTTTAGAAAAAATTGCAATAAAATCATCCATAAACAATATTTCTGACATGGAAATAAGTAAACTTGAAAATGATTTAAAAGATATCTTGGAAAAAAAACAAAACCTTGAGAGTATTTCTAGTGAGTATTTAATAAGAAAAGATGAAGAAATCCATATGTTAATTTTAGAAAATTCCACTAATGATTATATAAAAGGGATTTATTCAAATATTAAAAGTCAAATTGATAGATATCAGCAAGAAGCTTATACATTAACTGATACGACAGTTGAGAGCACGGAGTTTCACTTAGAGATACTTGATGCGATCAAAAGAAGAAACTTAGAAGAAACGACCAAAATTCTAGAAGAGCATTTGAAATGGTCATATGAGGTTCTAGTTAAAGAGTTTATAAAATTATAAAATTAAAAAAGTGTATATTAAAAAAACCAATTGGATTGGATGAACTCCTTGACTCAATACCATTGGTTTTTTTTATTGTCAGCAAAAACAATATTCCGTTTATTAAGATAAATGAAAATAAGGAATAAACTTTATAAAACAAATTATGAAGCATTTAATTTAGAAAAAATGTTATATCAATAAACATATCATTAAATATTCAATTTTTCTAATATAAATCACATAGCCATCTGTCTTTTCATTATTCTTTTCCAATTTATAAATCCATATAAATCATTAATTAAGAAAATAATAAAGCAAATTATTACAGGTATATAGCTTGAGTTTTCTATTGAGGCAAAAATCCATAAAAATATTAAAATTATATCATTACAAGCATATGCCATTGCATAAAAATGACTTCTTTTTAAAGTTAAATAAACGGCAAAAAAACTAGTTGCTATAGACACTGTGCTTAAAGCTAAATAAGATGTATTAAAGTAACTTAAAATGTAATAGAAAACAAATGTAACTAACATAGTCAAAAAAATTAAAATAATATAATCTTTTGCCTTTAACAAAGATATGGTTACTTCATTTTTATTACCTTTATAGGGGTTTTTAAGCCAAGCTATTAAGGAAAAAGTAGCCATTGGCATAGTCATGCCCAAGTAAGTAAACATTTCACCATAATAAGAAAAAGTATAGGAAATATATCCATACAATAAACTGAATAAAATCATCAGAAATTGTCCTATAGGATTACCCTTGGCACAAAAAATAAGTGATGTAACACCTATTAAAGATGCTATCAGTGATAGAACATCATCACCGAAAAATAAAGATGTGATAAAAATTACGGAGCATGAAAAAAACCATAATATTTTTTCGAATCTAGTAAAATAATTGTTTAAATGTCTAATAAATTTTTTCAAAAATATACTGAATACCTCCCTTATTAGATGTATACATGTAGTATAGCATTGAAATTAAACTTATTCAAATAAGTAAAGCTAGTGAATTTAAGTAAAAACTACTTATAACTTGCTACTAGTTGGATTTCTACTGGGGCGTTGCCAGGCAATGTCATCACCCCTATTGCGGCTCTTGGGGAGATTCCTTTTTCTCCAAGGACTTCAAAGAGATAGTTTGATCCAAGGTCTGCTATCTTTGAGTGGGCCGTGAAATCTTCTTCGGCGTTTACATAGACTGTCATGGAAATTATTTCTTCTAAGACTTCGCCACCTTCTAAGGTGTTATTTATTGCTGTCAAGGCATTTTTTGTTGCTTGGACTACTGCTTCCTTATAAAAAGAGATTTCCTTATCACTTGTGACTTTTCCTTCTAATATTAGTTTGCCGTCAAGTCTTGGGGTCATGCCTGCTGAGTAAATAAATCCCTTTGACTTCTTGGCTGGCAAGTATCTTCCTTGTGGTATTGGATTTTTTTCCATCTATATCACCTCTTCAACCATTATAGCAAGTCCTGCATCTATCTTCATGGAATTTTCTTTTAAATCCCTATATGTTAGAATGTTATGATGGAGGAATTATGAATATATACAAAGGATTAAATAAATACAAATTAAGAATTTTTGTGGTCATCCTCCTTACCTTTGGCAATGCTCTTGGGGAACTTTTCCTCCCAAAGCTAATGAGTCTTGTCATTGATAAGGGTGTGGCCTATGGAGACACCGATTATGTCTTAAGGATTGGTGGCATCATGATTATTGTGGTAATCTTCACTGTAATGTGCAGGGCATCTGCTGCCTACCATTCTTCCAAGACAACTATGGCCTTCTCCCGAGACCTCAGGTACAAACTATTTAAAAAGATAAATTATTTGAGTTTTGATGACGTGGAACATTTTTCTATTTCATCACTTATCACAAGGACAACTGATGACGTCAACCAAGTTGAGCAAATGGTCCTAATGGGACTTAGGCCTCTTATTAGGGGTCCACTTATGTTTATTGGTGGTCTCATCATGGCTCTTTCAACTAATGTAAAGTTGTCGGCAGTCTTCCCAATTACAATTCCCTTTATTGGGATTGGGATTTATTTTGTCTTCAAGAAGGGCCTTCCATATTTTCCAATTCTACAAAGAAGGCTCGACAAGTTAAATGAACTCTTCAGAAGAAGACTAACTGGACTTAGGGTTATAAGGGCCTTTTCAAAGGATGAATACGAAGAAGAAATTTTTGATGAAGCTAACATTTCTTATCAAGAAATGGCAACTAAGGTAAATAAACTTCTTGTAAATGTGAGACCAATGCTTGGGACAATTTTAAATTTTGGAATTATCTTTGTCCTCTATTTTGGTGCAAGGCTCATCGACATAAGAGAGATGGGGATTGGTGACCTAATGGCCTCTATCCAATACATCACCCAAGTCTTATCTGCCATGATAATGATGAGTTTTCTCTTGTCACTTCTTCCAAGGACCTTTGCTTCTATGGAGAGGATCAACGAAGTCTTGGAATATGAGTCTACAAAGACTGGTGGAGATAAAAAATTATCTGGTGACATTTATGAAATTGAGGCAAAAAATCTTTCCTTTGCCTATCCAGATGCCTCTCAAAGGGTTTTAAATGACATAAGTTTTGATGTCAAAAGTGGAGAGACCCTTGGCATCATTGGGGGAACTGGATCTGGTAAGTCAAGTCTTTTGAGGCTCCTATTACAATTTTATGAGCCAGGAGAGGGAGAACTTTTCTTAAATGGAATTGACATAAAAACTCTAAATAATTACCAGGTGAGGGACAAAATCTCCTATGTTCCTCAAGAAAACTTCTTTTTCTCAAAAACTGTTGCAGAAAACTTATCCTACTCCAAGGAAGATGCTGAGGCTGATAAAATGCTTGAGTCCCTAGAAAATGCTAGGGCAAAAGAATTTTTAGGTGAAAAGCCCTTAGAAAAGAAAATTTCTAGGGGTGGAAAGAACCTTTCTGGTGGCCAAAGGCAAAGACTTGCCATGGCAAGGGCTCTTACTCGTGATGCATCAGTATATCTCTTTGACGACTCCTTCTCGGCTCTTGATTACAAGACAGATTACGAACTTAGACAGCTTTTGAAGAAGAGTATTGAGGATAAAATTGTAATAGTTGTTGCCCAAAGGGTGGCGACAATACTAAATGCAGATAAGATTTTGGTCCTAGAAGATGGAAGGGTGGCAGGCTACGGCAACCACCAAGACTTAATGAAGACCAACGAAGTTTACAGGGAAATCGCAATTAGTCAGGGGCAAGCTTATGAAGAAGAATAACAACACAGTTTTAAGGATAATTTCATATTTAAAAGCCTATAAGTTCTTTCTCTTTCTAGCAATTTTTCTCACAATTGGTTCATCAATTTTTGAAATTATTTCTCCAAAACTCATGGGGAATATTACTACAAGGATTTTTGAAAACCTGAAGATGAACACAAGGATTGACTTCGACTATGTAATAAAAATTTGCATAACTCTTGGTGTAGTTTATCTACTACAAGGAGCCTTTGAGTTCTTCAGGGGTAGGATCTTAGTTGATGTGACCCAAGACTTAATTGCAAAGTTTAGGAGAGAAATTTCTGAAAAGGTAAAATATATTCCAACATCTTATTACGATAAAAATAAGACTGGAGACCTCTTGTCGAGGATGACAAACGATGTTGAGACCCTGGGTAAGAACTTGCAACAGACAATCTCTTCCATACTTTCTTCTATTGTATTAATAGTTGGAATCTTGACAGTGATGATAAAAATTTCGCCAACCCTTACCTTGGTCTTTTTATTCACACTGCCAATGACTTATTTTTCTACGAAATTTATTTCTAAAAAGTCTCAAGGATATTTTAGGAGAAAGTCACAGGGGCTTGGATCCATGGTTGGTTTCGTCGAAGAAAACTTCTCGGGTTCAGAACTCATCAAGGCCTTTAACTATGAAGGAAGGGCTGAGAGAGAATTCTTGGACATAAACGAAAACCTCTATGAAGTCAGCTACCGTGCTTCCTTTATGACGGGGATTATGATGCCAATTATGACCTTTATTTCCAACCTTGGTTATGTAATGCTTTCTATCGTCGGAGGACTCCTTGTCCTATCTGGCAAGTTGTTTGTTGGGGACATCCAGGCAGTTATCCAATATGTAAGAAGGTTGGCAAACCCAATTGAGCAGTTGGCAGAGATGGCTTCTATCTTCCAAGCATCTATTGCTGCAGCTGAAAGAATTTTTGAATTTCTTGACCAAGAGCCAGAAGAAGAAATTGTTACAGATGAAATCAAAAGGCCAGTTGAAGACATCGAGTTTGATAAAGTTTATTTTTCCTATGACAAAAAAACTCCTGTCATCAATAACTTAAATCTTCATGTTGAGAAAAATAAGACTGTTGCCATTGTTGGTTCTACTGGAGCCGGCAAGACAACTATTGTAAATCTTTTAATGAGGTTCTATGATATTGATAAGGGTAGTATTAATATAAACGGGATAAACATAAAAGACGTGTCGAGAAAAAACCTGAGGTCCCTCTTTGGTATGGTGCTTCAAGATTCTTGGCTCTTTAGGGGGACAATTTACGACAACATTCTCTATGGAAGACAAGATGCCACTAGGGAAGAAGTTATTGATGCAGCCAAAAAAGCCTACTGTCACTCCTTTATTGAGAAGCTTCCAAAGGGCTATGACACTGTCTTAAATGAAGAAGCTTCAAATATATCACAAGGACAAAGACAACTTCTTACAATTGCAAGGGCTCTCTTGTCAGATCCAGAAATTTTAATCTTAGACGAGGCAACTTCATCTGTTGATACCAGGACGGAGGCCCTTATACAAAAGGCCATGAAAAATCTTTTAAAGGAGAGGACAAACTTTGTCATTGCCCACAGACTTTCCACTATTGTCAACTCCGATGTGATTTTGGTCCTAGACAAGGGCGACATAGTGGAAAAGGGAAATCACAAGGAACTTCTTGCAAGAGATGGAATTTATGCAGAACTTTACAATTCACAGTTTAAAAACTAGGAGGAATTATGAAAGATTTTATTTTTAATGTAAGTACGAAAATTCTTTTTGGAAGGGACCAAATGGATAACTTGGCCTCTGAAATAAAAAAATACGGCTCAAGAGTTTTACTTGCCTATGGCGGAGGATCAATTAAGAAAAATGGTCTTTACGACGAAATTGTAAAGATTTTTGAAGAAAATGACATCTTCTACAAGGAACTTGCAGGCATAGAACCAAACCCAAGAGTTGATTCGGCAAGAGAGGGAGTTAAGATTGTAAGAGAAAACGACCTTGACTTCATCTTGGCAGTTGGTGGAGGATCTGTTATTGACCTTTCCAAGTTAGTTGCTGGGGCAGTTTTCCTCGATTGTGATCCATGGGATATTGTAATTAAAAAGGCAAAAATCGAAAAGGCCCTTCCTATTGGAACTATCCTTACACTTGCAGCAACAGGTTCAGAAATGGATGCTGGAGGAGTTATAACAAACCCAGAGACAAATCAAAAATTAGGCTTTGGATCAGCTTATACACTTCCAAAGTTCTCAATCATGAATCCAGAAACAACTTATTCTGTAAATGTTAAACACACAGCAGCAGGTGTAGCTGACATCATGAGCCACACAATGGAAAATTATTTCACACTTGGTGACAATGCTTATATGCAAAATAGACTTGCGGAAGGAATTCTAAAAACTTGTATCCACTACGGACCAATCGCCATGGAAGAACCAGAAAATTATGAAGCAAGATCAAATATTATGTGGGCTTCATCTTGGGCCATCAACGGACTTCTTTCAACAGGCAAGTCAACAGGCTGGTCAGTCCACGCAATGGAACACGAACTTTCTGCCTTCTATGACATAACTCATGGAATTGGACTTGCAATCTTGACACCAAGATTTTTAAAGCACATCTTAAATGATGAAACTGTTGATATGATTAGGGACTTTGGTATAAATGTATTTAACATCAGGCCATCAGATGACAAGATGAATGATGCCAAAAAGGCAATTGCTACTCTTCACATGTTTTTTGAAGATGACATGAATATACCAATGACACTTGGAGAAGTTGGAATAGATGATGAAAAGCTAGAAGAAATGGCTGAAGCAGCTGTGAAACACGCAGGTGGATCAATCAAGGGTGTAGTTGAACTTAATAAAGAGGACGTATTAGAAATTTATAAGGCTTCACTATAAGTTTGAAAATAAAAAATAAAACTATAAAGAAAAATTAAATAAAAATAAGCAAGAAAAAAGAGCTATGATTAATTTCATAGCTCTTTAATATTATACTTAAGCTTCTACTGAGTTTTCCCAAAGTCCATGGATGTTACAGTAGCTTAGTGCGTAAACTTCGCCGCCCTTGTCAGTCTTAACTGCTGTTTCAACACATGGAACTGTGAATAGGTCTGCTTCGCCGTGAGCAGCAAATTCATAAGAACCAACTTCAACTGGGAATTTTTCTCCTTCAGGTTTGAAGAATACTTTGATCCAAGCAATGTGGTGTTCTAATGTGTTAGGATGTTCAACTTCTTCTCCAACTAAAGCCTTGATCTTTAGAAGACCGTCAGCCTTTTCAACGTGGATTACAGGAACGTGTTTTTCAGTTTTCCAATCAGCGGTTTGTACTGTTTCAGTTAATTTCATTTTATTACCCCCAATAAATATTTTACAAATATATTATACCCCAATTAAATAAATTATCACATTGAATTTAATTTAAGGAAAAATATTTTCATATTTAGTATAATGGAAGCGAGGTGTAAAATGGAAAACATAAAATTAATCGCAACTACTAACATGGGTCTTGAAGCAGTTACAAAAAGAGAGCTACAAGACCTTGGATACAAGGACTTAGAAGTTAGCGATGGAAAAATAAAAATATCTTGCCAGCTAAAGGATATTGCCATTTTAAATTTAAGACTGAGAACGGCTGAGAGAGTCTTACTACTAATCGACTCCTTTAGGGCAGAAACCTTTGAAGAATTATTTGACAAGGTCTTCGAGATAAGGTGGTGGGACTACATCGCAGAAGAGGACCAGTTTATCATCCAAGGAAGGAGCAGGAAGTCAAAACTATTTTCTATCTCCGACTGCCAAAGAATTACAGAAAAGGCAATAATCGAAAAACTAAAGATGAAATACAAGGTGTCTTGGTTTGAAAAATCTGGCTCAAGAGTCAAAATTGAAGTGTCACTCCTAAATGACATTGCAGAAATTACCATGGACACATCAGGCGACGGACTCCACAAAAGAGGCTACAGAGAAGTGAACTACAAGGCACCACTCTCAGAGACAATTGCAGCCTCCCTTGTTAAATTAACTTTCTGGAACAAGGACAGGATTCTGGCAGACCCCTTCTGTGGATCAGGCACAATCCCTATAGAAGCAGCCATGATAGAAAAAAATATTGCCCCAGGACTTATGAGGGACTTCGACTTTGTTAACTTCAAATTTTTTGACGAAGAAATATTTAAAGAAGAAAAGAAAAAGTGCTACTCAGAGATAAAGTACGACGAAAAATTAGAAATTCTTGCATCAGATATATCCCACAAAGCAATTCAAATTGCAAGATCTAATGCAGAAATCCTGGGACTAGACGAAGACATTTCCTTCTTCCAAAAGGACATAAGGGAGTTGGATCTTCCAGACGATTATGGAATTATAATAACCAACCCACCTTATGGAGAGAGGATTGGCAAAGAAGATGTAGATCAGCTTAATAAGGAACTTGGCGAACTTGCAAGGTCTTTAAAGACTTGGTCCTACTATATAATTACAGCTAACGAAAACTTTGAGAAGAACTTTGGCAAAAAAGCTGACAGAAATAGAAAATTATACAACGGTAGACTAAAGACCTACTACTACCAATATTATGGTCCAAAGCCAAGAAGGTAATTGTTTAGTGGATTGTCATCTGTTATACTGAAAGCATTGACGAAAGGCTGGTGAACTCATGGTAAACAAAATGGAAAGAGAGAAAATTGACGAAAACATAGACTTCCAGGTCTTAAATGCCATTGCAGACCTTGTTAGGGTCCTGGATTACAATGAAAAAGTAGTCTTTGTAAACAAGGCCATGGAAGACCTCTTGGGTTATGACCCAGAAAAGAAAGTCTGCATATTGGGAGAAGACCTCTTTGACCCTGAGATCACCAAGAGGGCCCTAGTTAGTGGCGAAGTCATCCAAAGGGAAGAAAATATTGGGAGCATGGTCTTTTCTGTCAAGTGCTCGCCAATAATTAACAAGAAGGGGGAAATCCTTGGCGTTGTAGAAGTTTTTAGGAACGTGACTATGGCAAGGAAACTTCAAAAAGAAATAATCGATAAGAATAGGTTCATGACCAACGAAACCAATGCGGCCTCCCTTATCCAAAGAAAGGTCCTTCCCGACAAGGGCTTCATAAAAAACTTAAAGGTAAATTACCTCTACAAACCTTCCACAATTTTAAGTGGAGATATGTTTGATGTCTTTCAAATTGATGACGACCACATAGGAATGTACATAGCGGACTCAGTGGGCCATGGCTTTGCGGCCTCTATGGTGACTATGTTTATCAAGTCTATGGTGAGGACCCTGGACAAGACAAGTCAAAGATCGCCAAGAGAAACTTTGACGGAACTTTGCGAAAGGTTCACTGGCCTAAAGCTAGAGATAGAAAATTATTTCACTTGCTTTTATGGGGTCTACAATTTGAAAAAGAAGACCTTCACCTTTTCCAATGCAGGCCACCTTCCACTTCCCCTTATGGTAAGGAACAGGGAATCAATGTGTCTTGAGTCCAGAGGTTATCCAATCTCAAGATTTTTCGCCAAGCCAGACTATGAAGAGAAGGAGATAAAACTCCACACTGGCGACTACCTCCTCTTTATGACTGACGGGGTAGAAGAGGCGAGGAATGCTAAGAAAGAAGTTTTTGGCCATGAGAGAATCCTGGACATAATTTCAGAATATAACAGCGACATCCTCGAATATATAAATAAGGAATTAGAAGATTTCACAGACAGCCCACAAGTGGACGATATATCAATGCTTATTGTGAGTGTATGGTAAGTTCTTAAGAAGTAAATTTTATAAAATATTTAAGGCAATCTTAGGGTTGCCTTTTTTCTTGTCTTATTTTATTTGATTTATTTAAAATTTTATAAAGATTGTTGATGGTTTTGGATTTGTTTTTGATTTTTTATTTAGTTTGAAAATTATTTCCTACTTAATTTAAAAATTTTTTTCACTCTATAAATAAGAAATAAAATTTTTGTTAGCTTTAGAAACTTTAGAGAGATCTAAAATTAGGAGTAGAGAAGAAAATTAACTTGAGAATTAATTATAAGTTTTGACAAAAGATTTACACAAAAAATATATTTGCATAGATTTGTCCTTCCAATATTACAAAAGAATTAAATTTATTAAAAAATTGTAAATTCTAATGTATTTTTCATTGTTTTGGGTATAATAGCTTTAAGGAAAATGTTTTAACGGAAATATTTAGATAGGAGGAAACATATGAGAAACAAGAAAATATTAGGACTATTGCTCGCAGGAGTAATGGTAACCTCAATACCATTTAATGTATTTGCAGATGATGATAACGAAGGTTTAGAATTATCTGAAGTAGAAGTTCCTGTTGCAGTTGCACAAGAAAAAGAAGCTGAAACTCCAAAAGATAAAGCTGATCAAGGAACTGAAACAGAAGCTGGAGCTGACAAAGAAGAATCTGTTGGTGACCAAAATGTTGCAGGCGGACAAGATGGTAACCAACAAGCTGATCCAAAAGAAGGAGAAAAAACATCAGAAACTAAAATATTTACAGTAATATTTGAAGCAAATGGTGGAAAATTTGACGGAAAAGTTGAAAAAGATAACGATGGTAAAATAAAAGAACCAACTGCTCCAACAAGAGATGGTTTTGAATTTGAAGGTTGGTATGATGGAAGTACAAAAGTTGGATTTCCTTATGAAGTAACAAAAGATGTAACATTAAAAGCACACTGGAAAGAAGTTAAAAAACCAGAAGTTAAAAAATTTACTGTAACATTCAATTCAAAGGGTGGAAGTTCAGTAGATACACAAACTATAGTAGAAGGAAAGACTGCTACAAAACCTACTGCTCCAACAAGAAAGGGATATACTTTTAAAGGTTGGTACACAGACGACGGAGTATTTGTAAATAGATTTAATTTCGACACAGAAATTACCGAAAATACAAATCTTTACGCTAAATGGGAAGAAGAAAAGCCAGCAGTTCCAACTAAAGAAGACCTTTATATTTCTGACATTGAATATGATGGAAATTATGTAACTGGTAAGGTTACAGCTAAGGGAGAAGCTGTTAAAAATGCTACAGTTACCCTAAAGATTGACGGATCAAAAACAGGCTATACTGATGAGACTGATTCTAATGGTAGATTCAAAGTTTATCTAGGCAAATACTACGATGACTACAGATACTACGACGACTACTATTACAGAGATGGAGACCGCTACTATGATGGCTACAGAGTTTATAAAGACTCTGACGGAGATTACTACTACATCAAGAACGGTAAGAGAAATTATATAAGATATTCAGACTACTATAGAAGATACAGAGATTACAAGGCTGACTTAGTTGCAGAAAAAGATGGTTACTATTCAGCTGAAAAGAATCTTTGGAAAGACGGATACTACTACAACAATGGAAGATACTATGGACGTGACTGGTATTCCAACAAGTACGATCACAGAGTTTATCCAACAGACATTTCAAGGTCAAACTACTCAACATCTGGTTACCTAAAGGGCTACAAGAACAGAACAGTTTATGTTTATGACGATGGAACTTACCTAGGATCTGACACAATAGATTCTGATGGATACTTCAAGGTATCTTGGAATTCTCCAAGAGTTTCAACTTCAAGGAGTCTTGAATATTATGTAAATGGAACTTATGTAAGTGACTCTAGTTACTCAATGATTCCAGTTGTAAATAATGTTTCTGCTGGAGCAAAATTTGTAAGAGGTAACGCAGGTGCTTACGCAGATGTAACTGTTTATGATTCAAATGGAACAAGACTTGGTGGAGCAAGTGCAGGTTCAACTGGTATCTTTAACATCAGCTTAAATAGAGAACTAAAAGCTGGCGAAACTATTAAGATTGAAGCTAAGGAATCTGGCAAGACTTCAAGATCTACTGAAGTTAAAATTGCAGGACAAGAAGCAAAAGTTGCTGCTAAGGTAAACTCACCTTCTTATATAGCAGGTTATCCTGATGGAACATTTAAACCAGGCAAGGAAGTTACAAGAGCAGAAGCTGTTAGGATGTTTGTAACACTTGTTAACGAAGGAAAAGAACTTCCTAAGAACCCAACAACTAAGTTTAAGGATGCTAATAATAAATGGTACTCTGACGAAATCAACTTCGCAGTATCTAAGGGCTTCATCAGTGGTTACTCTGATGGAACATTTAAACCTAACCAAGGAATCACTAGGGCAGAATTTGCACAAATGATTGCTGTATTTGTTAAGGATGGTTATCCAGGATCTTCAAACTTCAAGGATGTTAAGGGTCACTGGGCATCTAATGCAATAGACCAACTTTATGGCAACAAGAAAATCAAGGGATTCCCTGATGGAACATTTAAACCAGATCAAAAACTTACAAGAGCCGAAGCTGTTACAGTTCTTAACTCTGTATTTGGAAGAAACACTAAATCAACTTCCTTTACAAATGTGAACACAAATAGCTTGAAGAAATTCTCTGACGTGCCAATGAGCCACTGGGCATACTATCAAATCATAGACGCTTCCAATGGACACAATGCAGTTAAGGGCGACAAGGCTGAAGATGTAAGTGTTTGGCAATAAATTAAAGATATAAATAGGGCGGCTTAGGCCGTCTTATTTTTTTGCTCTTTTATAAGGAATGATAGTGATTAGGGTCATAAGAATTTATGAAGTGGAAGATAAATTGTAGCTAGAAAAAAATTGTAAGGCGATAAATAAATTAAAAGTTTAATATTTTTTTAAGAAGAAAAACAGTATAAAAATCTAATTATCCGCATAAACACTGGACTTATCACACTTTATCAAGGTCAAAACCACTCAATTTACTACTAATTTACTACTTATGAATGAGCTTTGATACGACGATTTATCCTTGAAAAGTGAAGATACAAAGATACTTCCAATAAAATTGAATATTTAATAGGTAGACACTTCAAAAAATGAGGTGTCTATTTTTTTACCCAATATTTGAAAGGAAGTGAACTTATGAAAACAGAAAATCAAGAATCAAAAGGTCGCTCCCCTCCCTTTAAGACCATCAAACAAACAAGATTTATCAAACAATAAAAAGAAAGGATAGGTAAAAATATGGAACTTAAATTTGTGATTCCCAACATGGAAAAAACATTTGGCAATTTAGAATTTGCTGGCGAGGATAAAGTAGAACAGCGAAGAATCAACGGACAATTAACTGTCTTATCTCGAAGCTACAACCTCTATTCTGACGTTCAAAGAGCAGATGATATTGTGGTGGTGCTTCCTGCTGAAGCTGGAGAAAAACATTTCGGCTTTGAGGAACGTGTAATGTTAGTCAATCCACGTATTACCGCAGAGGGCTATAAAATTGGTACTCGTGGATTCACAAATTACCTTTTACATGCGGACGACATGATAAAAGAATAAAGAAAGAGAGGAAAAATGATGAGATTACCTAATGGCATTGTATTAGATAAAGACGCTACATTTGGAGAATTAAAGTTTTCAGCACTCCGTCGTGAAGTACGAATCCAAAATGACGACGGTACGGTTTCAGATGAAATCAAAGAACGTACCTATGATTTAAAATCCAAAGGGCAAGGACGTATGATTCAAGTGAGTATTCCTGCCAGTGTTCCTTTGAAAGAGTTTGACTATAACGCAAAAGTGGAAATCATCAATCCAGTTGCAGATACCGTCGCTACCGCTACCTTCCGAGGGGCAGATGTTGACTGGTATATCAAGGCAGACGATATTGTATTGACGAAAGATTCCAGTACCTTTAAAAATCAGCCACAACCTAAAAAAGAGCCAGCCACGGATAAATAGTCATGCTACTTCCACTAGAGAGAAAGGAGGAAATCCCGCATGAAACAGTTTGGCATTCGTGGTAAAAGGATTCGCCCAAGTGACAAGGATTTAGTCTTTCATTTTACAGTAGCGTCCTTACTGCCAATTTTCCTGCTGGTTATCGGACTGTTTCATGTGAAGACAATCCAGCAGATTAACTGGCAGGACTTTAACCTATCACAAGTAGACAAGATTCACATTCCCTATTTAGTTATTAGTGTTAGTGTCGCAATTCTTGTCTGCTTGCTGGTGGCATTTCTATTCAAAAGATATAGATATGATACAGTAAAACAACTGTACCACCGTCAAAAGCTGGCTAAGATGGTACTTGAAAACAAGTGGTATGAATCGGAACAGGTCAAAACAGATGGCTTCTTCAAAGATTCGTCCAGTCGTACTAAGGAAAAGATAACCTACTTTCCCAAAATATTTTATCGCCTTAAAGATGGTTTAATACAGATGCGAGTGGAAATCACGCTAGGAAAATATCAAGACCAGCTCCTACACTTGGAAAAGAAATTAGAAAGCGGATTGTACTGTGAGCTGACGGATAAAGAGTTAAAAGA
The DNA here is from genome assembly GCF_001815405.1 of Peptoniphilus sp. HMSC075B08. NCBI lineage: Bacteria > Bacillati > Bacillota > Tissierellia > Tissierellales > Peptoniphilaceae > Peptoniphilus > Peptoniphilus sp. HMSC075B08. Next base: position 20,288 of record NZ_KV820449.1, read on the forward strand.
TTCTTATGTGGAATATACCCTGCTCTATGACACCATCGCCAGTCGTATTTCTATTGATGAAGTCCAAGCCAAAGATGGCAAACTACGCTTGATGGAAAACGTATGGTGGGAATATGACAAGCTCCCTCACATGCTCATAGCTGGTGGTACAGGTGGCGGTAAAACTTACTTTATACTGACACTGATTGAAGCCTTGCTTTATACAGATTCTAAGCTCTATATTCTTGACCCAAAGAACGCCGACCTTGCCGACTTAGGCTCTGTGATGGGGAATGTCTACTACAGAAAAGAAGATATGCTCTCCTGCATTGACCGTTTCTATGATGAAATGATGGCACGAAGTGAAGCTATGAAAGAGATGGAAAACTATAAGACTGGCGAGAACTATGCCTACTTAGGACTTCCTGCAAACTTTCTTATCTTTGATGAATACGTGGCTTTCATGGAAATGCTGGGAAATAAAGAAAATACCGCAGTCTTAAACAAGCTCAAACAGATTGTCATGTTAGGTCGTCAAGCTGGCTTCTTTTTAATACTGGCTTGTCAACGTCCAGACGCAAAATATTTAGGCGACGGAATCCGTGACCAGTTTAATTTCAGAGTGGCACTTGGAAGAATGTCTGAAATGGGCTATGGCATGATGTTTGGCAGTGATGTACAAAAAGATTTCTTCTTAAAACAAATCAAAGGTCGTGGCTATGTTGATGTGGGAACAAGTGTCATATCAGAATTTTACACTCCCTTAGTACCAAAAGGTCATGACTTTTTGGAGGAAATAAAAAAACTAACCAACAGCAGACAGTCCACGCAGGCGACGTGCGAAGCGAAAGTCGCAGGTGTGGACTGATCTTGCTGGCTGGTGTGGCGATAGCCACGCCAGCACCTAACCCCCCGTATCTAACAGGGGGGTACAAATCGACAGGAAACAGTCAAAAAAATAGCAGAAAATTCTTTGGTTACAAGGAGTTTAGAAAATTTCGTGGTATGTCAAATGAGCTTCAATAGTTGACATACCTTTTTTAATTGGAGGGATTTAACTGAATGAACAAACTTTGATACAGCATTTAAAGGAAAAACGGTTGGCTTATGGGCTATCTCAAAACCGACTGGCTATTGCTACAGGCATTACAAGGCAATATCTTAGCGACATTGAAACTGGCAAGGTTAAGCCATCAGACGAGTTGCAACAATCCCTTTGGGAAACTCTGGAACGCTTCAATCCCGATGCCCCACTTGAAATGCTCTTTGACTATGTAAGGATTCGCTTTCCCACAATGGACGTACAGCATGTGGTTGAAGAAATATTGCAATTGAAACTTTCCTATTTTCTTCATGAAGACTATGGCTTTTATTCTTATTCAGAACATTATGCCTTAGGCGATATATTCGTTCTCTGCTCTCATGAGATAGACAAAGGTGTTCTGGTGGAATTAAAAGGTCGTGGGTGCAGACAATTTGAAAGCTATCTTCTAGCACAACAAAGAAGCTGGTATGAGTTCTTTATGGACGCTTTGGTGGCTGGTGGCGTGATGAAACGCCTTGACCTTGCCATCAACGATAAAACAGGGATTTTGAATATTCCCACACTGACGGAAAAATGCCTACAGGAAGAGTGTATTTCGGTGTTCCGCAGTTTCAAGAGCTATCGCAGTGGCGAACTGGTACGCAAAGATGAAAAGGAATGTATGGGAAACACGCTTTATATCGGTTCATTACAAAGCGAAGTCTATTTCTGTATCTATGAAAAGGACTATGAGCAGTACAAGAAAAATGATATTCCCATTGAAGACGCAGAGGTTAAAAACCGTTTTGAAATCCGACTAAAAAATGAGCGTGCCTATTATGCAGTACGTGATTTACTTGTCTATGATAATCCAGAGCATACAGCTTTTAAGATTATCAATCGGTATATCCGCTTTGTGGATAAGGACGATTCAAAAGCACGTTCCGATTGGAAACTCAATGAAGAATGGGCATGGTTTATTGGAAACAATCGTGAACGATTAAAGCTAACCACAAAACCAGAGCCTTACTCTTTCCAAAGGACACTAAACTGGCTATCTCATCAAGTCGCCCCGACCTTAAAGGTTGCTATTACACTTGATGAAATTAACCAGACGCAGGTTGTGAAAGACATTCTCGACCATGCGAAACTGACAGACCGACACAAGCAGATTTTAAAGCAACAGTCGGTAAAAGAACAGGACGTGATAACGACAAAAAAATAACTTAAATACAAATTCACTGCATACAGAAAGGAGAACATTTTTATGAATTTTGGACAAAACCTTTATAACTGGTTTCTATCAAAAGCTCAATCACTGGTACTTTTAGCAATCGTTGTAATTGGCTTGTATCTTGGCTTCAAGCGTGAGTTTAGTAAACTGATTGGCTTTCTCATCATTGCGATTATTGCGGTGGGCTTGGTGTTCAACGCTGCTGGAGTAAAAGACATTTTATTAGAGCTATTTAATCGCATTATCGGTGCTTAAATTAAACCGTTATTTTGTGGAATATAAGTGGTTTTCTTATGTTCCGCAAAAGAATGGTACACCAAACGAAGTGCGGTAGGGATTTTTGAATCTCTACAAAGAAAGGACGTGAACACATGGACGATATGCAAGTCTATATTGCCAACTTAGGTAAATACAATGAAGGAGAATTAGTCGGTGCTTGGTTTACCTTTCCCATTGATTTTGAAGAAGTCAAAGAGAAAATCGGCTTGAATGATGAATACGAGGAATACGCCATTCACGATTATGAGTTACCCTTTACGGTTGACGAATACACTTCTATTGGCGAACTCAATCGCCTATGGGAAATGGTATCGGAGTTGCCAGAGGAACTACAATCCGAGCTATCTGCTCTGCTCACTCATTTTTCAAGTATTGAGGAACTAAGCGAACATCAAGAGGATATTATCATTCACTCGGATTGTGATGATATGGCAGATGTCGCACGTTACTACATTGAAGAAACTGGAGTATTGGGCGAAGTGCCAACCAGTCTTCAAAACTATATTGATTACGAATCCTATGGTCGTGATTTAGAAATTTCGGGAACTTTTATCACAACCAATTATGGGATTTTTGAAATCGTCTATTGAAAGGATTGATTCTATGAAGAAAATACGAAGCTATACCAGTATTTGGTCTGTTGAGAAAGTGCTGTACTCCATCAACGATTTTAGACTTCCGTTTCCCATAACCTTTACGCAAATGACGTGGTTTGTCGTGTCACTGTTTGCGGTTATGATACTTGGCAACTTGCCACCTCTTTCCATGATTGAGGGAGCATTTCTCAAATATTTTGGAATTCCTGTGGCTTTCACATGGTTTATGTCTACAAAAACCTTTGATGGTAAAAAGCCTTATGGATTTTTGAAGTCTGTCATTGCTTATGCACTGCGACCAAAGCTGACCTATGCAGGGAAAAAAGTAACCCTTGGCAGAAACCAGCCACAAGAAGCCATTACGACAGTTAGGAGTGAATTTTATGGCATATCCAATTAAATACATTGAAAATAATCTGGTCTGGAATAAAGATGGCGAATGTTACGCCTATTATGAGCTTATTCCTTACAATTACTCATTCCTAAGTCCAGAACAGAAAATACAAGTGCATGATTCTTTCAGACAGCTTATCGCACAAAATCGTGATGGCAAGATTCATGCTCTACAAATCAGTACAGAATCCAGCATACGTTCTGCACAAGAACGTTCCAAAGAGGAAGTAACTGGCAAACTCAAAGTAATTGCCTATGACAAAATCGACCAACAGACAGACGCTTTAATATCCATGATTGGCGAAAATCAAGTGGACTACCGCTTCTTTATCGGCTTTAAGTTGCTTCTCAACGATCAAGAGTTTTCTATGAAAAGTCTTACCGTTGAAGCCAAAAATGCTTTGTCTGATTTTGTCTATGATGTGAACCATAAGCTAATGGGCGATTTTGTCAGCATGAGTAATGATGAAATCCTGCGTTTTCAGAAGATGGAAAAGCTCTTGGAAAATAAAATCTCTCGTCGTTTCAAAATCCGTAGACTGGATAAGGACGACTTCGGCTATCTGATTGAACATCTTTATGGACAGACAGGTACAGCTTATGAAGATTATGAGTACCATCTATCAAAGAAGAAGCTGGATAATGAAACGCTGATTAAATATTATGACCTTATTAAACCGACCCGTTGTCTGGTGGAAGAAAAACAGCGATACCTAAAAATTCAACAGGAAGACGAAACCGTCTATGTGGCGTACTTTACCATCAACAGCATTGTCGGCGAATTGGACTTTCCGTCCTCTGAAATCTTCTACTACCAGCAACAGCAATTTACATTCCCGATTGATACTTCTATGAATGTGGAAATCGTGGCAAACCGTAAAGCACTAAGCACCGTTCGTAATAAAAAGAAAGAACTAAAAGACCTAGATAACCACGCATGGCAAAGTGATAACGAAACCAGCTCTAATGTGGCGGAAGCTCTGGAAAGTGTCAATGAGCTGGAAAATAATTTAGACCAAAGCAAGGAATCCATGTATAAGCTCTCTTATGTGGTGCGTGTTTCCGCAAATGACTTGGACGAATTGAAACGTCGTTGTAATGAAGTGAAAGATTTTTATGACGATTTAAGTGTCAAGTTGGTACGACCATTTGGAGATATGCTGGGCTTACATGAAGAATTTTTACCATCAAGCAAGCGTTATATGAATGACTATATTCAGTATGTAACCTCTGATTTCTTAGCTGGACTTGGTTTCGGTGCTACTCAAATGCTTGGCGAAAATGAGGGTATTTATGTTGGCTATAGCTTAGATACAGGACGCAATGTCTACCTCAAACCTGCTCTTGCCAGTCAAGGGGTTAAGGGTTCAGTAACCAATGCATTAGCGTCTGCCTTTGTAGGTTCGCTAGGCGGTGGAAAATCCTTTGCGAATAACCTTATCGTCTATTATGCAGTGCTTTATGGGGCACAAGCAGTGATTGTTGACCCGAAAGCGGAACGTGGCAGATGGAAAGAAACCTTGCCAGAAATCGCTCACGAAATTAATATTGTCAATCTGACTTCTGATGAGAAAAATAAAGGCTTACTTGACCCTTACGTGATTATGAAAAATCCCAAAGATTCTGAATCACTGGCAATCGACATTTTGACGTTCCTTACGGGGATTTCATCACGAGATTCTGACCGTTTCCCTGTTCTACGAAAAGCCATTCGTGCTGTAACTAATAGTGAAGTGCGAGGTCTTCTGAAAGTGATTGAGGAATTACGGGTTGAGGGAACTCAAATAAGCACCAGCATAGCCGACCATATCGAAAGTTTTACAGACTATGACTTTGCACATCTGCTCTTTAGTGATGGATATGTGGAGCAGTCTATCAGTCTTGAAAAACAACTGAACATCATACAGGTTGCCGACTTGGTACTTCCCGATAAAGAAACCTCCTTTGAGGAATATACCACAATGGAGTTACTATCGGTGGCAATGCTGATTGTCATTAGTACCTTTGCGTTAGACTTTATCCATACAGACAGAAGCATTTTTAAAATTGTTGACTTAGACGAAGCGTGGAGCTTTTTACAGGTAGCACAAGGAAAAACACTATCTATGAAGCTGGTTCGGGCTGGTCGTGCTATGAACGCTGGGGTATATTTCGTGACCCAAAATACAGACGACCTCTTAGATGAAAAACTGAAAAATAACCTCGGCTTAAAATTTGCATTTCGTTCCACTGACCTTAACGAGATTAAAAAGACCTTAGCCTTTTTTGGTGTAGACCCAGAGGACGAAAACAATCAGAAGCGATTGCGTGATTTGGAAAACGGGCAATGCCTTATCAGTGATTTATATGGTCGTGTCGGTGTGATACAGTTCCACCCTGTATTTGAAGAACTGCTCCATGCCTTTGATACCAGACCACCTGTGCGAAAAGAGGTGTAAATGTGAAACCATCAATAGTAAACAGAATAAAATCAAACTGGACGCTGAAACGTCTAGGTAAAGTGGCAATGACAGTGGCTTTCACACTTGTGATTGCCATTTTTCTTTTAGCCATGCTGGGAACGGTGGTTCAAGCTGCGGGCTTGGTAGATGATACGGTCAATGTGGCAAATGAATACAGCCGATACCCACTTGAAAACTATCAACTGGATTTTTATGTGGATAATAGCTGGGGCTGGCTTCCGTGGAACTGGTCGGACGGGATTGGAAAACAGGTCATGTATGGACTATATGCCATTACCAATTTTATTTGGACAATCAGTTTGTATGTTTCCAATGCGACAGGTTACTTAGTACAGGAAGCCTATTCCTTAGACTTCATTTCCGCTACAGCAGATTCCATTGGTAAGAATATGCAGACCTTAGCTGGTGTGAGTGCAAACGGATTTTCAACAGAGGGTTTCTATGTTGGATTCCTCTTACTCTTGATTTTGGTTCTTGGGGTTTATGTTGCCTATACGGGACTGATAAAGAGAGAAACCACAAAGGCAATTCATGCCATTATGAATTTTGTGCTGGTGTTTATCCTATCGGCTTCCTTTATTGCCTACGCTCCCGACTACATTAAAAAAATCAATGACTTTTCATCAGACATCAGTAATGCCAGTTTATCACTTGGCACGAAGATTGTCATGCCCCATTCCGATAGTCAAGGCAAGGACAGCGTGGACTTAATCAGAGATAGCCTGTTTTCCATACAGGTTCAGCAACCGTGGCTACTGCTTCAATACAACAGTTCAGACATTGAAAGTATCGGTATTGACCGTGTGGAAAGCCTGCTCTCCACCAGCCCAGATTCCAACAATGGCGAAGACAGAGAAAAAATTGTTGCGGAAGAAATTGAAGACAGAAGCAATACCAATCTAACCATTACAAAGACCATTAACCGTTTAGGTACAGTCTTCTTCCTATTTGTCTTCAATATTGGGATTTCCATATTTGTATTCCTATTAACAGGAATCATGATTTTCTCGCAGGTACTTTTTATCATCTATGCTATGTTTCTGCCTGTGAGCTTTATTTTAAGCATGATTCCATCATTTGATGGTATGTCAAAACGAGCCATAACAAAGCTCTTTAATACCATTTTGACACGAGCTGGAATCACATTGATTATTACGACAGCATTTAGTATTTCAACCATGCTCTATACCTTATCGGCTGGTTATCCGTTCTTTTTGATTGCTTTTCTACAGATTGTGACCTTTGCAGGAATCTACTTCAAGCTGGGCGATTTAATGAGTATGTTTTCTCTACAGAGTAACGATTCTCAAAGTGTGGGAAGTCGTGTGATGAGAAAACCTCGTATGCTTATGCACGCTCACATGCACCGTCTACAGCGGAAACTTGGACGTTCCATGACTACTCTAGGGGCTGGGTCTGCCATTGTTACAGGTAAAAAAGGACAGTCGGGTTCGGGGAGTTCTGCAAGGACACAAGCAGATCACTCCCGACCAGACGGAAAGGAAAAATCAACACTTGGAAAACGTATCGGTCAAACCATCGGTACAGTAGCTGATACCAAAGACAGAATGGTAGACACTGCTAGTGGTTTGAAAGAACAGGTTAAAGATTTGCCGACCAATGCAAGATATGCAGTATATCAAGGAAAATCCAAAGTAAAAGAGAATGTCCGTGATTTAACCAGTAGTATTTCTCAAACCAAAGCGGACAGAGCCAGTGGACGCAAGGAACAGCAGGAACAAAGGCGAAAAACCATTGCGAAGCGTCGCTCTGAAATGGAACAGGTCAAACAGAAAAAACAGCCTGCTTCTTCTGTTCATGAAAGACCGACTACAAGACAAGAACAATATCATGATGAACAGACCTCAAAACAGTCTAATATTCAGACTTCATATAAGGAATCTCAACAAGCCAAACAAGAGCGTCCAGCAGTTAAGTCCGATTTTTCAAGTCCAAAAGTGGAACGCCAAGGCAATACCGTTCAAGAAAAAACCGTTCAAAAGCCAGCAACTTCAACCACTACAGCAGATAGAACTTCACAACGTCCAATCACAAAAGAACGTCCGTCTACTGTTCAAAGAGTACCACTACAAAATACAAGAAGTAGACCACCAATCAAAACCGCCACCATTAAGAAAGTCGGTAAGAAACCATGAAGTTGAAAACTTTAGTGATTGGTGGTTCTGGATTATTCTTGATGGTCTTCTCACTGCTTCTGTTTGTTGCCATTTTATTTTCAGATGAACAGGACAGCGGAATTTCCAATATTCATTATGGAGGTGTGAATGTTTCCGCAGAAGTGCTGGCTCATAAGCCTATGGTAGAAAAATATGCCAAAGAATATGGCGTTGAAGAATATGTCAACATACTTCTTGCGATTATACAGGTGGAATCGGGCGGTACTGCGGAAGATGTTATGCAGTCCTCGGAATCCCTCGGTCTTCCACCTAATTCATTGAGTACAGAAGAATCCATTAAGCAAGGTGTGAAGTATTTCAGTGAATTATTAGCCAGTAGCGAAAGGCTCAGTGTAGATTTAGAATCGGTTATCCAGTCCTACAATTATGGTGGTGGTTTCTTAGGGTATGTGGCTAATCGTGGAAATAAATATACCTTTGAACTGGCTCAAAGTTTCTCAAAAGAGTATTCAGGTGGCGAAAAAGTGTCTTACCCCAATCCCATAGCCATACCTATCAATGGGGGCTGGCGATACAACTATGGCAATATGTTTTATGTGCAACTGGTAACGCAGTATCTTGTCACAACAGAGTTTGATGATGATACGGTACAAGCCATCATGGACGAAGCACTGAAATATGAGGGCTGGCGATACGTTTACGGTGGAGCTTCCCCGACTACTTCTTTTGATTGTAGCGGACTGACACAATGGACGTATGGAAAAGCTGGAATTAACTTACCACGAACCGCACAACAGCAATATGATGTGACCCAGCATATCCCACTATCGGAAGCACAAGCTGGCGATTTGGTTTTCTTTCATTCTACCTATAACGCTGGCTCTTATATTACTCATGTTGGGATATACCTTGGCAATAACCGTATGTTTCATGCAGGCGACCCAATCGGTTATGCCGACTTAACAAGCCCCTACTGGCAACAGCATTTAGTGGGAGCAGGACGAATCAAACAATGAGAAAGGAAGATTTAATGATGAAATTTAGAAAAAATCAGAATAAAGAAAAACAGATACCAAAGGAAAAGAAACCTCGTGTCTACTATAAGGTCAATCCTCATAAAAAGGTTGTGATTGCCTTGTGGGTACTTTTAGGGCTTAGTTTCAGCTTTGCGATATTCAAGCACTTTACAGCTATAGATACTCATACTATTCACGAAACAACTATCATAGAAAAGGAATACGTTGATACTCATCATGTAGAAAATTTTGTAGAGAACTTTGCGAAAGTCTACTATTCATGGGAGCAATCCGATAAGTCCATTGATAATCGAATGGAAAGTCTAAAAGGCTATCTGACAGATGAACTTCAAGCTCTCAATGTTGATACAGTACGCAAAGATATTCCTGTATCGTCTTCTGTAAGAGGATTTCAGATATGGACGGTAGAGCCAACTGGCGACAATGAGTTTAATGTAACCTACAGTGTAGACCAGCTCATTACAGAGGGAGAAAATACAAAGACCGTCCACTCTGCTTATATAGTGAGTGTCTATGTAGATGGTTCTGGAAATATGGTACTGGTTAAGAATCCGACCATTACCAACATACCTAAGAAATCAAGTTATAAACCAAAAGCCATTGAAAGTGAGGGGACGGTTGATTCCATTACAACCAATGAAATCAATGAGTTTTTAACGACGTTCTTCAAGCTCTATCCTACAGCGACAGCCAGTGAACTTTCCTACTATGTGAATGACGGGATATTAAAACCAATCGGAAAAGAGTACATCTTTCAAGAACTGGTAAATCCTATTCACAATCGTAAGGATAATCAAGTCACGGTATCGCTGACAGTGGAGTATATCGACCAGCAGACCAAAGCAACGCAGGTATCTCAATTTGATTTGGTACTTGAAAAGAACGGGAGTAATTGGAAGATTATAGAATAACAAATATTGGTACATTATTACAGCTATTTTGTAATCACGTACTCTCTTTGATAAAAAATTGGAGATTCCTTTACAAATATGCTCTTACGTGCTATTATTTAAGTATCTATTTAAAAGGAGTTAATAAATATGCGACAAGGTATTCTTAAATAAACTGTCAATTTGATAGTGGGAACAAATAATTGGATGTCCTTTTTTAGGAGGGCTTAGTTTTTTGTACCCAGTTTAAGAATACCTTTATCATGTGATTCTAAAGTATCCAGAGAATATCTGTATGCTTTGTATACCTATGGTTATGCATAAAAATCCCAGTGATAAAAGTATTTATCACTGGGATTTTTATGCACTGGGATTTTTATGCCCTTTTGGGTTTTTGAATGGAGGAAAATCACATGAAAATTATTAATATTGGAGTTTTAGCTCATGTTGATGCAGGAAAAACTACCTTAACAGAAAGCTTATTATATAACAGTGGAGCGATTACAGAATTAGGAAGCGTGGACAAAGGTACAACGAGGACGGATAATACGCTTTTAGAACGTCAGAGAGGAATTACAATTCAGACAGGAATAACCTCTTTTCAGTGGGAAAATACGAAGGTGAACATCATAGACACGCCAGGACATATGGATTTCTTAGCAGAAGTATATCGTTCATTATCAGTTTTAGATGGGGCAATTCTACTGATTTCTGCAAAAGATGGCGTACAAGCACAAACTCGTATATTATTTCATGCACTTAGGAAAATGGGGATTCCCACAATCTTTTTTATCAATAAGATTGACCAAAATGGAATTGATTTATCAACGGTTTATCAGGATATTAAAGAGAAACTTTCTGCCGAAATTGTAATCAAACAGAAGGTAGAACTGTATCCTAATATGTGTGTGACGAACTTTACCGAATCTGAACAATGGGATACGGTAATAGAGGGAAACGATGACCTTTTAGAGAAATATATGTCCGGTAAATCATTAGAAGCATTGGAACTCGAACAAGAGGAAAGCATAAGATTTCAGAATTGTTCTCTGTTCCCTCTTTATCATGGAAGTGCAAAAAGTAATATAGGGATTGATAACCTTATAGAAGTTATTACTAATAAATTTTATTCATCAACACATCGAGGTCCGTCTGAACTTTGCGGAAATGTTTTCAAAATTGAATATACAAAAAAAAGACAACGTCTTGCATATATACGCCTTTATAGTGGAGTACTACATTTACGAGATTCGGTTAGAGTATCAGAAAAAGAAAAAATAAAAGTTACAGAAATGTATACTTCAATAAATGGTGAATTATGTAAGATTGATAGAGCTTATTCTGGAGAAATTGTTATTTTGCAAAATGAGTTTTTGAAGTTAAATAGTGTTCTTGGAGATACAAAACTATTGCCACAGAGAAAAAAGATTGAAAATCCGCACCCTCTACTACAAACAACTGTTGAACCGAGTAAACCTGAACAGAGAGAAATGTTGCTTGATGCCCTTTTGGAAATCTCAGATAGTGATCCGCTTCTACGATATTACGTGGATTCTACGACACATGAAATTATACTTTCTTTCTTAGGGAAAGTACAAATGGAAGTGATTAGTGCACTGTTGCAAGAAAAGTATCATGTGGAGATAGAACTAAAAGAGCCTACAGTCATTTATATGGAGAGACCGTTAAAAAATGCAGAATATACCATTCACATCGAAGTGCCGCCAAATCCTTTCTGGGCTTCCATTGGTTTATCTGTATCACCGCTTCCGTTGGGAAGTGGAATGCAGTATGAGAGCTCGGTTTCTCTTGGATACTTAAATCAATCATTTCAAAATGCAGTTATGGAAGGGATACGCTATGGTTGCGAACAAGGATTATATGGTTGGAATGTGACGGACTGTAAAATCTGTTTTAAGTATGGCTTATACTATAGCCCTGTTAGTACCCCAGCAGATTTTCGGATGCTTGCTCCTATTGTATTGGAACAAGTCTTAAAAAAAGCTGGAACAGAATTGTTAGAGCCATATCTTAGTTTTAAAATTTATGCGCCACAGGAATATCTTTCACGAGCATACAACGATGCTCCTAAATATTGTGCGAACATCGTAGACACTCAATTGAAAAATAATGAGGTCATTCTTAGTGGAGAAATCCCTGCTCGGTGTATTCAAGAATATCGTAGTGATTTAACTTTCTTTACAAATGGACGTAGTGTTTGTTTAACAGAGTTAAAAGGGTACCATGTTACTACCGGTGAACCTGTTTGCCAGCCCCGTCGTCCAAATAGTCGGATAGATAAAGTACGATATATGTTCAATAAAATAACTTAGTGTATTTTATGTTGTTATATAAATATGGTTTCTTGTTAAATAAGATGAAATATTTTTTAATAAAGATTTGAATTAAAGTGTAAAGGAGGAGATAGTTATTATAAACTACAAGTGGATATTGTGTCCTGTATGTGGAAATAAAACACGATTAAAGATAAGGGAAGATACTGAATTAAAAAAATTCCCCCTCTATTGTCCGAAATGCAGACAAGAAAATTTAATTGAAATAAAGCAGTTCAAAGTAACTGTGATTACAGAGCCAGACGCAAAGACGCAGAGCCGATAAAATGAGATTAATACAATCTCATTTTATCGGCTCTTTCCGTTATGTATGGATTCTTTTAATTAGTCTTCGATGTTTCTTGCTTCGTTGATACCGCTGGCTAAAGATTCCATTAAGGATAGTTCTTTGTCTGTAAAGCTATCCATGTATTTCTCTATCTGTAATCGTCGGGTGCTTTTTACCAAGTTATTAGCAGGTAAGAAAAATTCATCAACGGACACATCAAGTAACGATACAAGGTCATAAAGAACTTGTATGCTGGGGTGTTGCCCTTTATTTTCAATATTAGTTAAGTACCGTGGGTCAATTTCAATCAATGCTCCCACTTGTTCACGAGTTAAACCTCGTTTCAATCGAGCTTCTTTAATGGCTAAACCAAAGGCTCTAAAATCATATTTATCTTCTTTTTTACGCATAGTAGACCACCTCTATACATTTTATTGTTCCTACTGAATTAAAAACAGGTATAGAAAAACGTGTTATATGGTTTATAGGTTTATATTTAATAAAAAGCACTACTAAACGCCAATAAAAAAAACCGTTATATGGTAGTGCTATTTACGCTGTTAAAATATTGTATATTACTTCCAAATGGCGGTTTGTTGGAGGTCAACGTCGCCATGAAGTACATCATATACAATAAATTTCCTTACATTGGGTTCTTGTCAAAAAAAGTCGTCTATCTGCAATAGATAAGTACGTCCACCAATGTGGTTTTATAAATCATATAGATAGAATAACAGAAGCATGTAAACAGAGAAATAAATCTGTTTATATGCTTTTTTGGCTATTCAGAACTTTTTTACAAAGTTTATTTATCAGTAATGCAACAAATCCCCCTTTCACATTGGGACTAAGAGTGAAAGGAGATAAACGAGCAAGGCTCACTTCCTTTCCTAGACAGAAAGGGGGTGAGAAACATGAAACCATCTTCTTTTCAGACCACAATAGAAAATCAGTTTGACTATATCTGTAAACGTGCTATGGAAGACGAGCGAAAGAATTATATGCTTTATCTTTCAAGGATTGCAAAGCGTGAGGTGTCCTTTTCGGATGTTGGCGATTATCTTGTTAGCCAGTTTGCGACAACAGATAACTATTCAACTGACTTTCAGATTTTTACACTCAATGGGTTATCAGTAGGCGTTGAAAATGATTTGTTGAGTGAAGCATTACGTGAGTTGCCAGACAAGAAACGTGAAATTCTACTGCTGTTTTACTTTATGGACATGAGCGATTCAGAAATTGCAGACCTGTTGAAATTGAACCGTTCTACTGTCTATCGGCATAGAACCAGTGGACTAGCCTTAATTAAAAAGTTTATGGAGGAATTTGAAGAATGAAAACACAATATCCTATGATTCCCTTTCCTCTCATTGTAAAGGCAACAGATGGCGATACCGAAGCGATTAACCAGATTCTACATCATTACAGAGGGTACATAACGAAGCGTTCCCTACGACTTATGAAAGATGAATATGGCAATCAAAGTATGGTCGTTGATGAAGTCTTACGTGGAAGAATGGAAACCAGACTGATTACAAAGATTTTGTCATTTGAAATTAAGTAATATCCTCTCTCCTTTCGTGGAAGCGTGCTAAACCATTCCACGCTTCCCGAACAGGGAGGTTTGTTATTCCACCAAAGCATATTGAGCTTTCAATGTGTTTTGATAGGCTAACGAGCCATTGTTCTTTGAAAACTGAATAAAAGTAATCGAATACGTTTCGATAAGAAAAGAGCCAACGGAACTAACCGCCATGACCTATCTTATAAAGATAGCGAGCGATTCATGTTAGTGATCCGAGAAGCAATCTTTAGCAGGATTGCCTGCAACGACATTCTTATCGTGATAATGATACTCCCATACAGTCAATAGTCCGAGCGTGATAAAACCGTCGCAGGCAATGAGTATGGCTACATGAGAACCATGCAGGGGTGGAACTCCCGTGAGCTTTGCTAAAGCTGTTCGATTGCTGGTAAAACAACTTTTATGAAATCCAAATAAGTGATTTGGAAAGGAGGATTTTATGAAGCAGACTGACATTCCTATTTGGGAACGTTATACCCTAACCATTGAAGAAGCGTCAAAATATTTTCGTATTGGCGAAAACAAGCTACGACGCTTGGCAGAGGAAAATAAAAATGCAAATTGGCTGATTATGAATGGCAATCGTATTCAGATTAAACGAAAACAATTTGAAAAAATTATAGATACATTGGACGCAATCTAGCGTCGCCAAAGGGTCTTGTATATGATAAAATAGTATTAAGTCGTATCAAGGCTCTTTCCATAAAGGAAAGGAGCAAATGCCATGTCAGAAAAAAGACGTGACAATAAAGGTCGAATCTTAAAGACTGGAGAGAGCCAACGAAAAGACGGAAGATACTTATACAAATATATAGATTCATTTGGAGAACCGCAATTTGTTTACTCGTGGAAACTTGTGGCTACAGACCGAGTA
The DNA here is from genome assembly GCF_001815405.1 of Peptoniphilus sp. HMSC075B08. Lineage (NCBI taxonomy): Bacteria > Bacillati > Bacillota > Tissierellia > Tissierellales > Peptoniphilaceae > Peptoniphilus > Peptoniphilus sp. HMSC075B08. The sequence continues at coordinate 35,401 of NZ_KV820449.1, forward strand.
CCAGCAGGAAAGCGTGATTGTATCTCACTTAGAGAGAAAATCGCAGAGTTACAGAAAGACATTCATGATGGTATTGATGTTGTAGGAAAGAAAATGACACTCTGCCAGCTTTACGCAAAACAGAACGCTCAAAGACCAAAGGTTAGAAAAAACACTGAAACTGGACGCAAATATCTTATGGATATTTTGAAGAAAGACAAGTTAGGTGTAAGAAGTATTGACAGTATTAAGCCATCAGACGCTAAAGAATGGGCGATTAGAATGAGTGAAGATGGATATGCTTATCAAACCATCAATAACTATAAGCGTTCTTTAAGGGCTTCATTCTATATTGCGATTGAAGACGATTGTGTTCGGAAGAATCCCTTTGACTTCCAGCTAAATACCGTCATTGATGATGATACTGTTCCTAAAGTCGCATTGACAACGGAGCAGGAAGAAAAGCTGTTATCCTTTGCGAAAGCTGATAAGACCTACAGCAAGAATTATGATGAAATCCTGATACTCTTAAAAACGGGTCTTCGTATTTCAGAGTTTGGCGGTCTGACACTTCCAGATTTGGATTTTGAAAATCGTCTTGTCAAGGTAGACCATCAGTTACTACGAGATACTGAAAATGGATACTACATTGAAACTCCCAAGACTAAAAGTGGCGAACGACAAGTTCCTATGGTTGAAGAAGCCTATCAAGCGTTTCAGCGAGTGCTGGCGAATCGGAAGAACCGTAAATGTGTTGTGATTGATGGTTATAGTAATTTCCTTTTTCTCAATGGGAAAGACTATCCTAAAGTGGCAAGTGATTACAATGGTATGTTGAAAAACCTTGTCAAGAAATACAATAAATATCATGAGGATAAGCTACCCCATATCACTCCACACATTTTGCGTCATACGTTCTGCACTAACTATGCAAATGCAGGAATGAACCCAAAAGCATTGCAGTACATTATGGGGCATGCGAATATAAACATGACGCTGAACTATTACGCACATGCTACATTCGATTCTGCTATGGCAGAGATGAACCGCTTGGAAAAAAAGAAACAGCAGGAACGTCTTGTTGCTTAGTAGTACAGATGAATTTACTACTAATTTACCACTTCTGACAGTCAATTCATGAGGAAATATATAAGGAAACGTGAAGTATCTTCCAACAGTAAAAATGCTCGAAGCCCTTTAGAATAAGGATTTGCGAGCATTTAATGAGATTTAAAAGGATAATTAGAAATCTATGTTTTGTTTATATACAAAATATTTTTATAGTGATAAAAATTTGTGAGCAAATAAAAATTTATAAGATGACGAGGATTTATAAAGTGATAGTTATTTATAAAGTCACAAGAATTTATTAGATGAAAAATAAATGGAAAGTCGAAAAAATTTATAAGCTTAAAATTAAATTTAAATCTAGGAATTTTATTAGGAGATAAAGAATTTAAAATGTAAGAAATTGTTAAATGAAAGATGAGTTGAAGATGAGGATAAAATATCAAGTACAAATAAAATGAAGGCTCTAAGAAATTATAAATTAAAAATAATCTGAAAATAAAAACAAAAATTATAAAAAATCACCCGACAATAAAATATGACACAAAAAAATCTGTTGCTTTCCCAACAGATTTTTCTCTTTATTAAGCTGTCTTAATCTCCCTTGATCTCAAGGCATTTACACCCAGTAGGACAATGGAAATGGTAAGAAGAATGTGTCCCACCCCACTAATAGATATAAGTCCAATCTCTGTTAGTCGCATAGGGAGATGTGGGTCTACAAGACCGTGGATAATCATAGAAGTGAAGGCAAGGTAGATTCCAAAGTTGTAAATGTTAAATAATTTTTTTATTTTTTCATCAGAAAGGTCTGAGTTTTTGACCAAGAGATAAAAAATTCCTGGAAGGGCAAACCCCAGAATAATTAAGTGAGTGTGGGCAAGTGACATATACTTTGTCACTTCAAAGACCTTTCCCAATTCTCTGTAAGATGCCCCAACTAGGATACCCGATAGGAGATAGGCAAAGGCATACTCCATGAGGTCCCTCTTTACAAAATCTTTTTGCAAGTTCTTATAAAGTTTTAGGACAATTAGGACATACATGACAGTCTTTGGCATCATTAACATTCCAACCCTAGGATAAGTGTTCTTAAATAAAACTACTGGGATGTAGAAGAGGAAGCTAAAGAAGACATAAATGTAAAGTCTCCTAAATTCTTCTCGGCTCCTATTCTTAAATAAAAGGACGATGTCAACTAGACCCATCATGACAAAAGGAAGATTGGAAATAAGATCCATGCTTCCATTTCCCTTAAAGGAAATAAAGACTGTCACAAGTCTTAAGGAAAATAGACCAAGCATTGTGAAGTCAAGGCCCCTGTTTTTTAAATCCTTGGTCTTCTTGATGTAAAAATAGAACAAGAGATAAAAAACTGACATTGTAATAGAAGAAACCCTAGTCCCAACAAAGAGTGAAGTTGAATTAATTGTAAAACCATTGTCCATGACATTGGCAATAATTCTTGGGACTAGGTGGAAGGAGTCGCCAAGTCCAAGTAGGAGAGTCATTGCTCCAAGAGTCAAGCTGTCCCTGTGGTTTATTAAAAGCATTCTTATGCCCAAAAAGATGACAAGGCTGAGATAGAGCCCGTCAAAAAATATTTCAAATTGATTCATTATTTATACCTCCTAACAACCATTTGATATAGGTGTCACATATTTCCAAAAATTCTTCCTTTGAATAGTCCCTTGTTATGGACTCCTTTAGAAGCTGGTGGAAGATGGCCATGGTGAAGACCATGCGGTGGTAGTTGTCTCTCGACAATTTTTCCATCAAAAAGTTTTTGCCATGACTGACAAAGGAATCTTCAAACAAGAAAAATTTAGGCACGTATAATTTTTTTAAATTTTTGTCGTAGAGTTCTTCTGACAAATAATCCCTGTAGGCCCAGAGAGTTTTCTCAAGGTCGCCGTCATTTTCCTTGTAGAGAAAATAAAACTTGTGGTGGACCTGGCCAGTTTCCTTTTGAAGGAGACTGTCGTAACAATCCTCAAGACTCTCAAAGTATTGGTAGAAGGAACCTCTTGCTATATCAAGTTTTTTTACAATACCAGAGACACTGATTTTCTTAAGGTTCTCTTCCTCAAAATATTCCTTGAGGCTCTTATAAATTTCTTCTTTTCTCTCTTCCTCTAAGTTATTAAAAGTATTCTTTGCCATATTACCTCCTAAAGTGACACCGTGTCACATGACTTAATAGTAAATCTATTTAAAATATTTGTCAAACTTTTTTAGAAAAGTTTTTAAGTCAAAAATTTTGTAAATTTTAAAAATAATTTTATATTAAACAAAGACTCATCACTTTACTTTTATAAAGAAGTAATTTGATATGTTAAATCTTCCTCTTTTAGGGTATAATAAAATTAGAAAGAAATATATAAAATAAATAGGAGGCAAGAGATGAAAATATTAGTACCTATTGATGGATCAAAGAGTTCAAAAAAATCAGTTGACGTTGCAAGAGACATGGGAGAAAAGCTAGGCGCTGAACTACTTATCCTCACAGTGACACCAGAAACTTCTATTTTTGAGCAATACCCAGCTAACTTCAACTTCACACTTGAAATTGACAAGGCAAATGTTGAGAGAGCTGAAATGATACTTAAGGATGCTGAAAGTGATTTAAATGGTTATCCACACGGAGTAGAAACTTTTTACACTTCAGGCAATCCAGGTGAACAAATTTGTAAGTTTGCCGAAGAAAAAGATGTAGACTTTATTATCATGGGCAACAGGGGACTTGGTGCTTTCTCAAGAACACTCCTTGGCTCAGTTTCAAATAAGGTAATTAACCATTCAAAGAAATCTGTTCTTGTTGTTAAGGCAGATATTTAAAATTAAGGACGGGTTTTCCGTCCTTTTATTTTTGGGCAAATGAAGAGAGTCAGGGCTTGCCCCTGATTTTTATTTGTAAAATCTTTGAGTCACTTAGACATTATTTTATAAAAACCTTGTCACAAGAGACTTAAAATTTTAAAAGAAGTGAAATTAAAAGACAAAGCTAGGCAAAAAAGATTTCAAAATTTATTAAAATTTACAAAAAACCATAAATTATTTACTAATAGTTTATTTTTTATCAAATAGGAAATTGTTTTTAAATAAAAGTTTTTAAATAAAGAAAGTCTTGAAAAACGAAGACAGAATGTTATAATAGAAATAACGTATGTTAATTAAATAACATTCTTTAAATTATTGTTAGGGGGATTTTAAATGGATTTAAAATTGGATAAGGAACATCTATTATTACAACAAATGTATCGTGCTTTTGCTGAAAATGAAGTAGAACCAGTTGCTGCTGATGTAGATGCAACTGAAGAAGTTCCTATGGAAAATGTTAAAAAGATGGCCAAATATGGTTTCTTCGGAATACCATTTCCTAAAGAATACGGTGGACAAGGTGCTGACTACCTAGCTTATGCTATGGCAGTAGAAGAACTTTCTAAGAAATGTGCTACTACTGGTGTAATTGTTTCAGCTCACACTTCACTTTGCTGTGCTCCAATCTATGAAAACGGAACAGAAGAACAAAAGAAAAAATACTTACCAGACTTACTAGCAGGTAAAAAGTTTGGTGCTTTCGGGCTTACTGAACCAGGTGCTGGTACTGACGCAAGTGGTCAAAGAACAACTGCTGTACTTGATGGAGACGAATATGTACTTAACGGTTCAAAAATATTTATAACAAACGCTGGATTTGCTGATGTATTCATCGTTATTGCAATGACAGACAGATCTAAGGGTAACCACGGAATTTCAGCTTTCATAGTTGAAAGAGGAACTCCAGGCTTCACTGTTGGTGAACCAGAAGACAAGATGGGTATCAGAGGATCTTCTACTTGTGAACTTATTTTTGAAGACTGTAGAATACCAAAAGAAAATCTTCTTGGAAGAGAAGGTAAGGGATTCGCTATCGCTATGAAGACACTTGATGGTGGTAGAATTGGAATCGCATCTCAAGCACTAGGAATTGCTGAAGGTGCAATTGATGAAACTGTAAAATACACTACTGAAAGAAAACAATTCGGCAGAAGAATTTCTCAATTCCAAAACACTCAATTTGAACTTGCAGATATGAAGACAACTGCAGAAGCAGCTCAACTATTAGTTTATAGAGCAGCAGACGCTAAGGGAGCAGGCATTCCTTATGGACACTTTGCAGCAATGGCTAAATTATTTGCAGCTGATGCAGCTAGTGATATTACTAGAAGATGTCTACAATTATTCGGTGGATATGGATACACTCGTGACTATCCAATAGAAAGAATGATGAGAGATGCTAAGATCACAGAAATTTACGAAGGTACATCTGAAGTAATGAAGATGGTTGTATCTGGCTGGATGGGCGTTAAATAATCGGAAGGAGTAATATAAATGAATATAGTAGTATGTATTAAACAAGTACCTGATACTAATGAAGTTAGACTTGACCCTGTTACTAATACACTTATTAGAGACGGAGTGCCAAGTATTATAAACCCTGATGATAAGTCAGGTCTAGAAGTTGCACTTAGACTTAAAGATGAAAATCCAGATGATGTTCACGTAACAGTATTATCAATGGGACCTCCACAAGCAGAAGGTGCACTAAGAGAAGCACTTGCAATGGGCGCTGATGAAGGAATCCTAGTATCTGATAGAGCTTTTGGTGGAGCTGACACTTGGGCAACATCTTGTACAATCACTGCAGCACTTGAACACCTTGATTTTGACCTAATCATCTGTGGTAGACAAGCAATCGACGGTGATACAGCACAAGTTGGACCACAAATTGCAGAACACATTGGAGTTCCACAAGTTTCTTATGTAGAAGAACTTGACCTTGATGAAGACAAAAAGGGTATTACAGTTAAGAGACAATTCGAAGACAGATACCACACAATTAATGTTAAATTCCCATGCCTAATTACTGCAATCGCAGAATTAGCTGAACCTAGATATATGACTGTTGGTAAAGTATTTGATGCTTACCAAAAAGATATCAAAGTTTGGGGTCTAGAAGATATTAAAGACAAACTTGATATGGCAAACATAGGACTTAAGGGTTCACCTACAAAAGTTAGAAAATCTTTCCCTAAACAAGGTAAAGGTAAAGGTGTACTTTTAACTGACTTAACTGCTGACGAAGCAGCTCAAGCTATCGTTGCTAAACTTCAAGAAAAGTATATTATCTAATTGGGGGTTTAAAAATGAGTAAAGATGTATTTGTATTTATAGAACAAAGAGACAATAAACTTGAAAAAGTTGGAATAGAACTTCTAGGAAAGGCAAGAGAACTTGCTGACGCTCTAGAACAAGATGTTGTTGGTGTTATCCTTGGTGACAAGGTTAAAGACCACGCACAAACTCTTATTAAACACGGCGCAGACAAGGTAATCGTAGTAGAAGACCCTATCCTAAAAGAATATGTTACTGAACCTTACGCAAAGGCAATAACAAAAATAATTAAAGACAAAGAACCAGAAATCGTAATTTACGGTGCATCATCAATAGGTCGTGACCTTGCTCCAAGACTTGCAGCAAGAATTCACACAGGACTTACTGCTGACTGTACAAAACTAGAAATAGATCCAGAATCTAAAAACCTAATGATGACAAGACCAGCATTTGGTGGTAACCTAATGGCTACTATCGTTTGTGAAGACTTTAGACCACAAATGGCTACAGTAAGACCAGGCGTTATGCAAGCACTTGATTCTGACACTTCAAGAACAGGCGAAGTTGAAGAATTCAAAGTTGACTTCACAGATGCTGATATGAATGTTAAGATTCTTGACATTGCAAAAGAAGAATCTCAAAAGAAAGATATCACAGAAGCTAAGATCCTTGTATCTGGTGGACGTGGAATTGGTGGACCAGAAGGATTCAAACCACTTCAAGAACTTGCTGACAAGCTAGAAGCAGAAATCTCTGCATCAAGAGCATCAGTAGACTCTGGCTGGATCACAAAAGATCACCAAGTTGGACAAACTGGTAAGACAGTTAGACCAGAACTTTACTTCGCAATGGGTATCTCTGGAGCAATCCAACACGTTGCAGGTATGGAAGACTCAGATCTTATCGTAGCTGTTAACAAGGACCCAGAAGCAGCAATCTTTGAAATAGCTGACCTAGGTGTAGTTGGAGACATCAACGCAATTGTTCCAAAATTAGTAGAAGCTATCGAAAGAGAACAAAAAATTAAAGCAGAAATTTAATCTAAATTAAATTTTAATTATAAGAAGAGGCTACAAATTTGTAGTCTCTTTTTTTGCTGCAAAAAATTATGGGTCTTGTAAAGTTTAAGAGATGATAAGTCTTTATAAACTTACAAATAAATCTAAAGTCCTAAGATGTGAAAATTAAAAAATGAGAAGGCTATATAAAATTCTTAAGTAGGAAGATATGGTAAGGTCATATAGAAGTGTGACTTAATAAAAAACTATAGGGGAGTAAGACTTAGTGACTTAATAGAAATTTTAAAATAGGAAAAATTTAATAAGTAAGAAAAAAATTATGAAGAAGCAAAAGTTTAATAAGTGAGAAAAAAATTATGAAGGCGTGAAAGTTAATTAAGTAAGAAAAAATATTGACTTATAGATTTTTAGAAAGTGGGAGTAAATCACAGATTCACTAGAAATTACAAAGTGAAAGAAAAGCAAAGAGTTACAAAAAATTACAAAGTAACAAATAATTCTAAAGTTATGAATTAAAAAGACCTTAAATTACAAAATCAATTGAAAGATAAAAATAAACTCAGAATAAAAACCCAATTAAGTTTAATGTGAAAAAAAAGATAAAGTCCAAGGCAAAATTTATTAAAACTATAAATTTCCTGAATAAAAAATATTGAGGAAGACAAGTTCAAAGAAATAAAGTTTTGATAAAAATACTAGGATTTTGCAGGAGAAAGTGTTAAAATGTTCTTTAATATTTTTTAAGGCAAACAAATTATCAGACTAAATTGATTAATACTTGAAAAATATAAAAAATAAAATGGGGGGAAGAAAGATGAATAAGTCCTATGTATTTTATAATGGGGAAATAGTAGAAGAAGAAAAGGTGTCTATAAGCATTAGGTCCAAGGTTGTCAACTACGGTCTAGGAGTCTTCGAAGGTATTCGTGCCTACTGGAACGAAGAAGAAGAACAACTCTATGCTTTCAAACTTGTGGAACACTACGAGAGATTTTTACAATCGGCTAAAGTTGCCAACCTAGAAGTAGGCTATACAGCAGAAGAATTAGCAGACTACACAATCGAGCTCCTAAGAAAAAATGGATTTAGAGAAACAACATACATCAGACCAATTGCCTACAAAGACGGAAAAACTGTTGGTATTAGCCTACACGGACACGAAGATGACTGCGTAGTAATCTACCTACAACCCATGGGCAAGTACATTGACAAAGAAGCCTTCAAGGTAAAGGTATCATCGTGGGTAAGGATAGCAGACAACATGTTGCCACCAAGAACAAAGGCCACAGCAGGCTACCTAAATTCAGCCCTAGCATCCTTTGAAGCTACAAAAAATGGCTACGACGAAGCAGTTTTATTAAATAGAAATGGCTTTGTATGTGAAGGACCTGGAGAAAATATCTTCCTATACAAGAAGGGCAAGCTAATGACTCCTCCAGCATCAGATGACATCTTAGAAGGAATCACAAGAGACCTTGTAATGAAACTTGCAGAAGAAGAACTAGGAATCCAATGTGCGGAAAAATCCATTGCAAGGACAGAACTTTATAACGCAGACGAAGTCTTCTTCTCAGGAACAGCAATGGAAGTTGCTCCAGTAGTTGAAGTTGACGACATCAAAGTTGCCGACGGCAAGCCAGGCAAGGTGTGCCTAGAACTCAAAAAACTTTTTGCAGACCTAACACATGGCAGAAATCCAAAATATATGGATGCCCTAAGGCCAGTTTACGAAAAATAAATATTATAAGATATGAGTCAGTGGATCAAGCCACTGACTTTTTTATTAGAAAAATTTTCAGATAAAGGATTTATAGAAAAATAAATATAAATAAAAATTGAAAAATAAAAGAAAAAAATAGGTCTTAAAAAACAATTTTTCATTCACTTTTCACTCATAAAAGAAAGAAGAAATATTACGAAAACATTAAATATAGATATCTAGGAGTAATTAATATAAAGTTTTTCGAAAAGTAAATACAAAACAAAAAACAATTTTACCTAAGAGAAAGTAAATTTAATATAAATCTATAAATAGATAAAGGAGAACAAAATGGTATAAAATAGCCAGAAGATCCAGATGAATAAAAAATCAGAAGCCAAAGAAAAAAGGCAATAATTTATTAGATCAATTAAGCGAGCAAAATAAAATACAAAAATTATCTAATGAATGTAAAAAAACTTAAATGAAGTTTGAAAGAAACTTGTAAAAAAGCTCAACTTTGCTATTTTTATGGTATAATGTAGTATACAGGACTATAGAAGTAAACTATAAACCGCAAATTTTAACAATTAATCTATGGATTTTTTAATTGTTCAAATTACTTATTATTTATAAGTTTTATAAAGATAGTTAAAGAAGATATTTTGAAAAAATATTTAAATATTTAAAAGGAGATAGTAAAGGATGAAAAACCCAATAAAGAATGGTAAAGAGGTCTTTGCCGTACTTTCTATGGCGACAGTTATGTCAATATCCATGTCTGTAAAAGTAGATGCAGCATCATCGGAAATTGAATCTAAAACTGACATAGTTGCAGCAAGCGCTGCTCACGCTGTAGGAAGTAGTATGGATAAAGCACCTAGTGAAGATAAAGTTGAAGAAACTATTTCAGCTAAAGAAGATACTATAAGTGCTGAAGGTAATAAAGAGGCTCTTGTAGAAGACACTAAGGTAACAGAGACAGGAAGTCCTAAAGTGTCTGAAGAAGCTTCTCTAGTAGAATCTGATAAAAGACCTACTGAAGAGGTTAAAGAGAAAACTGCACTAGTAGAAGAAAATAAAAGTCAAACTAAATCTCTAGCTGAAGATGCAGGGGCAGAAGTTGAAGAACTAGAAGTAGAGGGAGAAAAAACTCATCAGGCTCAAAGAGCTGGAGAAACTTCTGATCAAGAAGCTGAAAATTCTGGAACTCAGAAGGAAGATGATAAAAATCTTCAAAAAGCAGATGATCCAAACTATGGTGAAGATGAAAAGAAAATAGAGGACTACGATGGATCTGAACGTTATAAACAAACAGACCTCCAACCGGGAGATACAAATCAGGCGCTCGGTAAAACTGATGAAAATGTAGAAAAAGACGGTTTTAAATTTGAACTTAAAAACCCATCCGCAACATCACCAAGCAAGACTGAATATGGTTACCAAATTACTATTGACAAGAAGACAGGCCAAAGAACCTATACTAAGGTTACTGTAACTGATTCTGGTCTTATTTCTGTTGATCCTGGAAATAAGCCAATGATGGATAAGGGAGATAAAATAACTCCTGAATCTCCTGGTGTAACCTACAAACCAAATGAAGATACAAATCTAACAGCTAGTAGGAGACAAAGAAACTTAAACTACGAAGCAAGTAAAGAAACCTTAGAGCACATCAATAATAAGGACAGTGATTCTACTTCCTATGGTATGAAGGATAATTACACTCAAGATAATCCAGGAATTAAGTTTTTTGGAGATTCCTTCGGTATAACCTACAAGGTAAACCCATGGCCAAATGAAAATGACAAGCTTGAAGAGCTTAAACTCAATAAAAACAAGTACGACTCAAATAAAAAACATTTTGTCCAAGGCCAAGAAATAGACACTGGAATCAAGGTAGATAATATCGATGATAGTGCTAAGGAAAGATTGGTAGGACAAGTTTATAATCCTGTTACAGGAAAAATTGTCCCAGGGGCAAGTGCCTATATTGGTGATAATGGCAATATCTTTGTTAAAATGCCGGAAGGTGCCCTAACAAAGGATAAAGATGGCAAGACAATCATCAAAGAAGATTCTATCTTTAACACACCTGACTATAAGGGAATCCAAAATCTAGATGTTAAATTCTTTGCCCGCCCAAGAACAGCTGATGAATTTAAAGCTATAGCTCAAGCACCTGAAGATGAATGGGAAAAAGGAACCTATGTAGAAACAGGTGCAGGCACTGCTGAAATTAACCACAAGGGAACTAAGGTAACAATCGACAAGCAAGGCATCGACCGCTATGACCACTACAACCTAATCGGGGACTTTAAGTTAAACCTTGATGATACAAGATATTATGACCAAAAGTTCGAAGATGGCAATGGTGATGATACATCTAAGGTAACTTCATCTGCAGTAAAACCAGGCGAGCCATTTAAGGTAGGAATTGTAGAACCAGAAAATCCAGGTGAAACTGACAAGTCAGCAGATGACATGAATAAAGCTCAAGAAAATGGTGAAGCTTCTGGTAAGCTTATCATGGACTTCATAGAACGTGAAAACAAGGGCAAGGCAGAAGCAGACCAATGGAAGGTAAAAGTAGACCCTAAGGATATTTCAAACTTCACTATAACTCCTCCAAAATCAGCTAAAGCCGGTGACTTTGTTGCAATTCCTATTGAATACACCTACACAAACGGTTCAAAGGACACCCACTGGTTCCACTTTGTAGTCCAAGAGTCAGACTACATCAAACCTGAATACGACGCCCAAGTAAACTTCCCATCTAAGGAACAAACATCTCCTGCAACAGTAAAAGAAGATGGTAAGAGACTAACGCCAAAGAGATATTCTCTTCCAGACACCCTAGAAACAGACGGCGAAGGCAACAAGTTTGTTACAGATGATAGTGGAAATAAATGGACTGTAAAAGTTGATGAAGAAACAGGTCAAGTAACTGCTAAGCCAGTAGACCCCACAGTCTTTGATGGTGGCGAAAAGCTAACTGTACCAGTTATTGCTCACTATGTAGATGAACAAAAACCAGGCGAAGACATTACTGAAGATGTAAATGCTTATTTCGTAATAGAAGAGAAAGCAAACATGACTCCTCGTTATAATGCCAAGGCTGGAAAGACTGGTGATAAGCTTTCTTCAGATGTTATCTTAAATATAGAAGATAAATACAACAGAAGACCAGGTAAGTACACCCTAGATTCACCAACCTACACAGATGATAAGGGCAACACTTGGAATGTATCTATAGACGAAGAGACAGGCGTGGTTACAGCTACAGTACCAAATGAAGAGGAAGGCAAGAAGATAGACGGCGCCCTACTAAACGTTCCAGTAACAGCCCACTACTACGAAGAAGACGCAGAAGGCAATATCGTTGAAGCTGGCACAAAGACAACAGAAGTTCAATTTGTGGCTTATGGTACAAATGGTAAAGTTGAAAAAACAGTAGAAGTTCCTTTCGAAACCAAAGTAGAAAAAGATCCAAATCTTAAAAAAGGTGAAATCAAAGTCATCACCGAAGGTAAAAAAGGATCTAAGAAAGTAACTTATACTATCGAAGATTCAAAAATTATAAAAGAAGAAGAGCAAGAACTAGAAAAACCACAAATTAGAGAAATCCACGTTGGTGAAGGTGTAAACAATGGTACTCACAAGATTGAAGAAAAGGTTGAAGTTCCATTTGAAACTGAAATAGAATTTGACGACAGCCTTGCTCCAGGGGAAAAGAAAGTAACCCAAGAAGGCGAAGCCGGAGAAAAGAAGAGAGATGTAAATCTTACAATAGAAGATGGTAAGGTAACAAATACTGAAGTTGGAGAATTTACCGAAACTAAGGCTCCTAAAAAGAGAATTATTAAAGTAGGTAGAAATACCGAAGGCAAGGTAGAACACAAGGAAGAACTACCATTCAAATACAAGGTTGAAGAAGTAGATACACTTAAAAAAGGCGAATACAAGATTGTAAAACCAGGTAAGGTTGGAACAAAAACAACAACTTGGACAATCAAAAACTCTAAAGTCGAAGGCGAGCCAACTGTCACAGAAGAGAAACCAGAAGATGCACTTATCCAAGTAGGTAAGGGAACTAATGACGGCACTCATGATATAGTTGAAAAGAAAGCCTTAGATTACAAGACTAAAATTGAATACGATGAGAACCTAGATGCTGGTCAACAAGAAGTTGTTAAAGAAGGAAATCCAGGAGAACAAGAAAGAACAAACACACTTGTTATCAAGGATGGCAAAGTTACTGAAACTAAAGAAGGCGAATTCAAGACAACTAAAGAAGCAACTGATAGAGTTGTAAAAGTTGGTACAAAACCAGTAACAAAAGTTGTAGAAAAACCATTTAACACAGAATATGTTTACGATGAAAATCTTGAATCTGGTAAAACTGAAGAAGTAACTCCAGGTAAGAATGGAAAAGTTACTATCACAACAACTTATGACAAGGATCAAAAGAAGGTTGTAACTTCCGAAACAGAAGAAGCCGGTCAAAACAGAGTTGTTAAAATCGGTGGAAAAACTAACGGAACTGAAAAAGTTAAGGAAGAAATTCCATTTGATGTAGAAGTTAGAAAAGATCCAAACCTTAAGAAAGGTGAATGGAAGTACGCTACAGATGAAAATGGAAATGAATTAAGAGGAGAAAAGGGAGAACAAGAAAAGACCCTTACAATAGAAAACTCTAAAGTAACAAACACATCTGAAGCAAAAGTAACTAAGAAAGCTAAAAATGCAGTTATCCTAGTTGGTGAAGATACTAATGATGGTAACCACGAAATAAAAGAAAAGAAAGAATTACCTTTCGAAACTAGATATGAATATGATGATTCATTAGAACCAGGCGAAGAAAAAGTTGTTACTCCAGGTTCACCAGGAGAACAAGAAAGAACAAATAAACTTGTTATAAAGGATGGCAAGGTAGTTGAGGTTCAAGAAGGTACATTCGCTACAACTAAGGAGCCTCAAGAAAGACTTATAAAGATTGGTAGAAAGTCAACTGAAGGCGAAACTACTGAAACTCACACTAATAAAATTCCTTTCGATACTAAGGTTATTTATGATGAAACTCTTGAAGCAGGTTCTCAAATAATCGAAAAAGAAGGTAAGGTTGGAGAAGAAGAAGTTACAACAACTCAAAAAATTAAAGACTCTAAACCTGTTGGAGAATCTGAAGTAAGTAAGAAAACTATCACTGAAAAAGAAGACAGGATAGTTAGAGTTGGTGTTAAGCCAGTTGTTAAAGAAACTGAACTTGGTAACAATACTGAATACAGACACAACCCAGAGCTTAAGGCTGGTGAAGAAAAAGTAATCGAAGAAGGTTCTAAGGGTTCTGTAAAATATACAACTACTTTCAACAAGGAAACTGGTAAGCTTGAAGTAAAAGAAGAAAGAACAGAACCAAAGAACAAGGTTGTAGAATATGGTTCTAAGACTGAAGGCGAATTCACTTACGAAAGCGAAAAAGCTTACGACATCATAATTAGAGAAAATCCAAACCTTGAAGCTGGAAAGACTAATGTAATTCAAGAAGGTAAGCCAGGTAAAACTGAAACTACTGTTAAGGTTGAAAACTCTAAAGAAGTTTCTAGGGATACTAAGACAATAACTGAAAAACAAGATAAGATTATTGAAATAGGAACTAAGAATGTTTGTGAAATCCCACCAGTAGATCCAGAAGAACCAGAAACACCAGGAGGAGAAGATCCAGAAAA
>NZ_KV820450.1:0-4470 GCF_001815405.1 Peptoniphilus sp. HMSC075B08
GTTGGTTTATTCATGCTAAAGCGTACAAAAAAGACGAGGATTTTTATGTTTCCTCGTCTTTTTTCTATATAGGGGTCTTTATAGGGGTCTTTTGCAACAACACCTTTTATTAAAATCACGTATCCCATTTTAAAAATAAAATTTCATTTTTTCTTCATCAAATATAATGGCGATAAAATTTCCATATACATTTTAGTCATTATATTTGAAAATTTAAAAATAAAACTTCATTTAATGATTTTCAATGAATTTTTATTGTTTTTTAATAAAGAATTGGATAAAAATAAACCTCAGCTCTTACACTGAGATTTACTTTAACTTGTGATTTTATTTAATCATGTTTACAATCATTTGAGCGACTTCTGCCCTAGTTAAATTATCTTTAGGTCCAAAAGTTCCATCATCACGTCCAACTAATAGACCCTTTTCTGTTGCTTCTTTTACATCTTTTGATGCCCAGTCAGAAATCTTATTTTGATCCTTAAATTTAGGAGCTTCTAGATTCTTTACTTTTATATCAAATTTTTCAGCAAATAAATTTAGTATTCTCGCAATTTCTTCACGAGTTATCTCTCTATCTCCTCCAAAAGTATTATCTTCATAGCCTGCTATAATACCATTTTCGATTGCCCAATTTACATAAGCAGATTCTTCTGAATTTGCATCAACATCTTTCAAAGACTTGCCTTTATATTTTTCCACATCAATTTTTTTGAATCTTCCCAATGCCTTTACTACAGTATATCTTGTAGCATTTTTATTTGGTTTAAATTCATTTCCTATTAAGTCAATTAAATTATTTTCAAGTGCGTAATTTATTGAATCTTTAGCCCAATGTCCATCAATATCAGTAGCTTTTCCAGAATTTTTTGCTAAATTTTTATTTGCAATTTCCTTTCCCTTTTTTAATGCATCTTCTTTTGTGAATATACTTGATTTTGATACATAAACAGGATGAGTTTCTGTTCGATCATGATGTCTAGGGAAGAGTCTTATTGGTTCTTCTCTTGTGTCATCTTTTTCTGGTTGAGTAGGAGTTGGTTTAGTTGGTTCAACTGAATTATCTTCTTTTGGTTCTGTTTTTTCTACTTTTTCAAATATAGCATTAATTATTAAATCTTGGTCTAATTCGCCTACAAACTCTTTGTCCCAACCTTTAAATTTATATCCTTCAAGTCCTTCTACTTCTGGTGCCATTTTCTCTAATTTTGTTGCATCAAAATTCATTGGAAGAACTCTTGTATTTAGAATTACACCATCTTCATTTGGTAAGAATTTTCCTTTATTTTCATCAACTTTAAAAGTAACTCTAACTTCTGATGGCTTTACTGGTGTTGGATCTTCTTTTACAATTTTAAAACTATCTACAACTGAACTATCATTAGTTCTATAAGTTGTTACTTCAATAGAATTATCTGTGATTTTTAGGTTTGAAATATTTGGAACATATTCTTGATTTTTAAATGCTGAAAATTCAAAGTTTTGATTCTTCATTATATCGTAATGTTTGGAGCCTGATGCCGAGTTTGTTGTAACATATATAATTCCCTTTGGATTTACATATTCACTCGGTGCTTTTCCTTCTTCTCCATTTTCCCATTCAATTATTGGTTTTGTTCCATCCATTACATGAGTTCTTGTATAAACGTGGTCGTGTCCATTTAGTACAAGGTCAATTTTATTTTCTTTTAAGATTGGAACAAGTGTTGATCTCATATCTGTAATATACTTATCTAATGCATGACGTGCTACTGTGTATGGAGGATGGTGAAATGTTACTACTCTCCATTTTACATTTGGATTTTCTGCAACTGCTTTTTTAATTGTAACTCTGTGTTCTGCATAATCTTTGTTATTTGAATTTAAACAGATAAATAATGTGTTGTTGTAAACATAATAGTAATTGCTTCCTGCATTTGATTTTCCTTCATCTTGTACATTTGAAACTTTGAAGTGTTCTTCGTGAGCATTTCCTCTATCATCATGATTTCCTATTATTGGTGCAAGAGTTAATCCATTGAAACCTTCTCTATTAATATATGCATCATATTCTTCTTCGTCCTTTCCAGCCTGTACTTGATCTCCAAGTGAAAGTAAGAATGATGCACTAGAATCTAATTCTGGTAAAAGCTTTAGTGTTTTATCCCAACCGTCTTCACCATTTAAATGTCCATGTGATCCTATTTGAGGGTCTCCTGCTGCGAAGAAACTAAAATCTCCTGTTCCACCAGTTTTAAAAGTTTTAACTTCAGAAACTGTATCTCCATTAGAGAATCTATACATATATTCAGTGTCTGGTTCTAATCCATCTAAAGTTACTTGATTACTTGAGAAACCGTCCTTATTTGTTTCTTCAATAACTGTTGCATAAAGAACTTTTGCATCTTTAAAATCTTTTTCTGCATTTAGTTTTACAAACTCAAACTTTCCTTTTTCTTTTGTATTTGCATACCATGTGAAGTTTCTTTCTGTGCCATCTTTTCCTATAGTCAATATATCATTTGTTAAAATAATATTTTGATCTTTTAGATCTACATCTGGTGTCACTTCCTCTGATGCATTATTAACTTCTTCTTTTGGTGTTGCTTCACTTGATGCATCATTAACATCTTCTTTTGGTGTTGCTTCATTTGGTTGAGCATCATCTTCTGCCGCTTCTACGACATTTGTACTAAATCTAATTTCATTACCTTCAAATCCCAATCCTAATGGTGAAAATACTGAAACTAACATTAGTATAGCTAAAAATAAACTGAATCTCCTTTTCATTATATACCTCCTCTTCAGTTAGAATTATTATTTCACAATATTGTAAAGTCAAAGAATATAATCTGTAATGTTTTTTTAAAGATTTTGTAAATTTATCTTCTTTTTAATTTGATTTTTTCTTTTTTATAGATTACTCCTGATAGATAAGCACTAACTGGAACCATTATAATTACTACCGCTGTACCTATGAGCGAATTGACAAGTTCAACAGCAAAAAAATCCGAACTAACTAATTGATTAAAATCAACTCCATAGGATATTAAAACTAAAACTGTAGCTATGGAGCTTCCCAAAAATGCAAATACCAAAGTATCGACCATAGTACCTATAATATCCTTTCCTATTACCATCCCAGATTTAAAAAGTTCTATTTTTGTTATTTTAGGATTTTTTACATATATCTCATGAAGTGCAGAAGATATTGAAACGGAAACGTCCTTACAAGCTCCATAGGCTGCTATGGCAACACCTGCAAACATAAGAGGATATATTTGTAATCCTGTTTTTGAATTTATAAGTAAGAGTCCTTCTACATCAGCTAAATTATATCCACTTAAATGTGTGAAATAAGATGAAATATAAAAACATATTGCAGCAGATATAAATCCAACTGACACACTTATTAAGTTTACAAGTCCAATTAATGTGTAACCTTGAAGTATTACAACCGAATAAATACTTCCCAAGATACAGGTTAATATTGTAACCCATACTGGCGAATGTCCCAAATATATTAGAGGGATCATAAAACAAAACATTAAATATAAACTTATAAAAAGTGATGCCGCAGATTTTATTCCCTTTGACTTTCCAATTGCATATAACATTATTAAAAATAAAATTAACATAATAACTATTGAGACAGATCTGTCGTAATTATAAATTGTATAATATGGCTCAATCCCCTTTGGTTCGTCCACATAAACTATTACCTTAGAACCTTCCTTTAAGTACACAGAATGTTCCGAAAATAAATTATTTTCTATAGTTATTGGTTTATCAAACCTTTTATTTTTCATTTCAACCAAAACTTTTTGGGATCCAGTCTTTAAATTTGGATAACTCTCAACTGTATCTTCATCTAAAACTTTTATAACCTTACCCTTCTCATAAGAAACTGCGTTTTGAACTATAACTGTATCTCCAAAGTCTACATCTTTCCAAAAAATAAAAATTAAAATTAAAATTAAAACTAAAGTCCCGTTACAAATATATTTTATTTTTTTACTCATCCTTTCACTCCTTCTGCAAAATTATTGCATTCAAAAGTAAATTTTATATATATTTAATGTAAAATAAAATTTATTATCCCATTACTTTTATAAAAAGGTTCTATGTCAAATATTGGTGAGACTCGTTAATTCGAGTCTCTCTTTTCATTTGATAAGTTATAAAATTAAATGTGACACAAATAAAAAATAAAAACTCATACTAACTTCGTGTAAAATGTTAATAACTACAAAAACACACACGGAGGTTACTATGAGCTATAAACGTCTTACACTAAACAAAAGAAATAAGATAGAGGTATTAAATAAATAAAAAACCTCCTGTTATTTTTGTGTTCTGGTAAACCACAATTTATTTTAACATGGAGGTATTTTTTTATTAGTTTTTCATCGCTAAAGCTAAATTGAACCCCTGGTCTAACCAGGGATATTCTAATTACAAAAAGACGAGGATTTTTATGTTTCCTCGTCT
>NZ_KV820450.1:4570-118144 GCF_001815405.1 Peptoniphilus sp. HMSC075B08
TTTATGTTTCCTCGTCTTTTTTCTATATAGGGATCTTTTGCAACAACCCCTTAATTTTCTAAAAAATTTATAAACTTACTTGCAAGCTTCAATAAATTTTTCAAAAATCATATTCATTTCCTTGTCGTCGTACATCATTTCTGGGTGCCATTGGACTGCAAGGGCAAATTTTTTGTCATCTAAGTAAACTGCTTCTACTAGGCCTTCTTCTGATAGGGCAGCTTTCTTTAATCCCTTTCCCAATTCGTTTATTCCTTGATGGTGGTAGGAGTTTGTCCAGATTTCTTCTCTTTTAAAGATATCAAAAAGTGGAGTGTCTTCTAGGACTTTAAGTTCGTGGGATGGTTCGTTCCTTAATGAGTTACTCATAGAGTGAGCTGGGAAACCTGCTGATGGCAAATCTTGGTGGATAGATCCTCCAAGTGTCACGTTTAAGATTTGAAGTCCCCTACATATCCCCAAGAAAGGGATGTCCTTTTCAAGGGCGTATTCTGTCATAAAGATTTCTTCGTGGTCTCTTAAGTTGTCGAACTTACCAGCCTTGCCAGAGTTTCTCTCGTTATAGGTCCTTGGGTTTACGTCATGACCGCCTGATAAGAGAAGTCCGTCAATCTTGTCTAGAACTGTCCTCATATCTTCCATAGTCTTTATGTTTGGAATTAAAATTGGGATTCCACCATTTCTTTCAACTGCCCTAATATAATCTGCTGCTATTAGCTGCCAGTCTTGGCCTTCTACTCCAATTTGTCCAACGTCATTTTGAGAAATATCCCTAAGTGAGTTAACAGAAATTCCTATAATTGGTTTCATAATCTTCCTCCCTTTTTTTATTAAGCTTATTATAACAAAGACTTATAAAAATTGTAATAGAATATGTTATTGACTAGCTTATTGCCTAAAAAAAATAATTAATATATAATTACTAGATTAGAGGTGTTATATGAGTTTAAATAAACAATTTTTTAAGTTTGTAATCCCATCCATTATTGCAATGTGGGTTTTTTCTATATACACAATCGTTGACGGATTCTTTGTTGCAAACTTTGCCGGCGAGCTAGAGCTATCGGCTGTAACAATAGTTGTGCCTTATGTGAACTTCCTTTTTGCAATTGCAATTATAACTGGTGTTGGATCACAAACTATTATAGGAATAGAACTAGGCAAGGGAAACAGGGACGAGGCCAACAAGGTCTTTACCTTTATAATTTTATTTATCCTGGCCTTTTCTGTAGTGCTTGCCCTTATTGCAATAATTTTTATGAATCAAATAATAAGATTTTTAGGAGCAGACTCAACTCTATTCCACCTATCTCACGACTACTTGTCTGTCATTGTCTTCTTCTCGCCCTTCTACATCATTTCCTATGCCTTTGAGGTCTTGGTAAAGGTAGACGGTTTTCCTAGGACTGCAATTATTGGTGCAGTTTCTGCTTGTGTAACAAATATAATCTTAGACTACATCTTAATCCACAAATTTCAAATGGGAGTAAGGGGAGCTGCCCTTGCAACGGGCATTGCACAATTTTTGTCTTGCTTCATATTTTTTATCCACTTTAGGGCCGCCAAGGGTTACCTTCGCTTTGTAAAAATTAAGATGAGTGCTAAAGAAGTCTTTCATTATTTAAAAAAGACTGTTGTCTATGGTTTTGGAGAGTTTATCTCTGAACTAAACACTGCAACCTTTGTCTTTATCTTTAACTTATTTATAATAAAGTATCTTTCACCAGAATATCTTTCTGCCTACGCAGTTATAAATTACATGTCACTTTTTGCCAACTCCACCTTCCAGGGAGTTTGCCACGGGACTCTGCCCCTACTTTCCTACTACCATGGTTCCAAGGAAAGAGACAAGTCCATAAAGATTATAAAGATGAGTTTTGTCTTTGTCTTTATAATTTCTGTGATTATGTATGCCATCTCCTATTTTGGATCAGAAACTCAGTTCAATATGTTCTTGGAGAATAAAAGTATGATCTCATCTTCCATTAGGCCAATGAGGATTTACGCCCTTATGTTTTTATTGGCAGGTCACAACTTGTTTATTGCATCCCTCTCATCTGCCATTGGAGACCCCAAGTATTCCATCATAATAAATATTTTGAGAGGATCAGTTTCACTTTTCCTTTCAATTTATCTAATGGTTCACTTATTTGGAGTGAAATACCTCTTCTTCGGAGCAGTTGTATCAGAACTAGTAGTATTTGCTATTGCCCTTTATTCACTGAGGAAGATGCTAAATAAGTCTGCGCTAAGAATTAAAAAAGCATGAGATTATAAAAATTTAAGAAATTAAAAAAGGAAGTCGCGTGACTTCCTAATTTTTTGTGTATTTTTAATTTTAAAATCAATCTAAATACTTTTTAAATTTTTCTGGTATGTTTTCTGATAGATAGGCTAGGCCGAAAATATCTGGCCCCACGTGGGCTGCAATAGTATGTCCCACCTCTAAGGATAGGAACTTGTCATAGCCCCTGTCTTCTAATTTTTTTATAAGTGGGTCAATAACTTTTATATCGTCAGCATAAACTGGGAAGACCCTATCTGACCCATCTGATGAAGTCTTTTCGTCCATCATCTCCATCATCTTCTTGTAGGACTTGTTCTTGCCACGAACTATTTCTGACAAATATATTCTTCCTTCTTCATCAACTTCTAGTATTGGCAGTATATTTAGGACGTTTGAAATTTTTGCCTTGGTCCTGGAGACTCTTCCACCTTCATAGAGATATTTAAGGTCATAAACTGTGAAGATGTGCCTTGTTTTTTCCACCAAAAATTTAAGAAGGTCTAGTACTTCATCGTAAGTAGCACCATTTTTTGCAGCCAGTCCTGCAAAGTAAGTAATTTGTCCAAAGCCAACTGATGCTGCAAGTGAGTCCACTATCTCAACTCTTATGTCATACTTTTCTTCAATTTCTTTTTTTGCCATCCAGGCATTTTGATAGGTCCCACTTAAGCCTGAGGATAGGGTTAGGCAAATAATATCTGTGCCTTCTTCTGCAAACTTTTCAAACTTCTTTAGGTACTCGTAAAAAGTTATCTGGCTTGTCTTAAAAAAGAATCCTTCTCTCATTTTTTTATAGATTTCCTTATTGGACATATCTTCAGATAGGTCTTGACCCTCTTCATCTACACAATTTATTTTAAAAATTTCTAAGTCTAAATTGTCCAATGTCTTTTTATCTAAATCACATGAGGAGTCGGATATTATCTTAAAAGTCATTTGTTCCTCCCTGCTGTAAGTCCAGCCTATATATTTCAATTAAAATTAATTTGCTGTATGAATAATCGATTTACATTTTAAAACTTTATTTTCAAAACTTATTCTAGTCATTTATATTTATAAGATTATAGTTTATAAATTAATGACTACTTCTTATCATATTATAACACAGTGTTTATTATTCATATATTCTTTTATTTGAATAAGTATGAGACTTTCTTCTTTATTTTTTTCATTTTGATATAATATTTTTATGGAAATTAAGTTTATGAAAGAGGCAATCCGCTATGGCCGCAGGTCTCTCTTATCAGATGACGTGCCCATTGGATGTGTCGTCGTAAAAAATAATAAAATAATTGGATATGGTTACAATAAAAAAGAGGACTTACAAAACCCCACAGCCCACGCAGAGATCATGGCAATATCCATGGCCTCAAGACATTTAAATTCTTATCACTTAGAAGGCTGTGACATCTATGTCACCCTTGAACCGTGCCTAATGTGTGTGGGAGCAATTTTAAATGCACGAATCAAAAATTTATATTTTGGTGCCCGCAACAAGAGGTTTGGTGCTGTAGTTTCCCACCAAAAAATAGAAAAACTCATAACTAATCATAGGATTAATTATGAGTATGGTATCTTGGAAAGAGAATGTGCAAGCCAAATCTCTAGCTTCTTTTCAGATCTTAGGAAGAGGTCCAAATAAAAAGGGAAGATTTACCTGCATAAAATCCAGTATAAATTTGTCGTAGTAGTTTTTTGTAAGAAGGGCTATTATTATTCCAATGATTGCCCCAATGATTACGTCGCTGGGATAATGGACGAAGTGATAAATTCTTGAAAAGGCAATTAGGCCTGCTATCACAAGAAAGAAAATCCCCATCCCCCTAAAGTAAAAGTAAATTGTCAGGGCTGCGGCAAAGGAAGATGAAGCATGGCCTGATGGAAAGGAAAAGTCTGTGGGATCCTTTATAAGGAGCTCTACCTTATTTATCCAAGACGGTCTCTTTCTTTTTAGGATATTTTTCAAGAAGAGGTTGCAGACTATCCCGTTAAAGATAAGGGCAAGTATTACATTTATGCTCTCAACCCTAAAGCCTAAGTAGAAGAGGATATAAACTGTAAAAAGCCAAATTGCTCCTCCAGTTCCCAGATGGGTGATGGCAATCATGTACCTATTTAAGACGTCGTTCCTTATTCCAAGGAGCCAGTTTAAAAATTTGCTATCCATAAAAACTCCTATATTTTTTACAAAAAAAGGCCTATCACTAGGCCCTAAAAATTACATTCTATTTTCGTTGTCAACCCATTCTTTAGCTTCTTCAACTTCTTCGTCTGTTGGAATTTCGATTCCTGTTTCAGGATCTTGTCCTTCAGTCTTTGCATAGATATCAGAATCTGGTCTATCTTCTGAGTTAATTTCCTTTTGTTGGTCCATGTTTGCTTTCATTTCTTTCTTCTTTGCATCAGAAAGAGTTGTTGAGTTTTCTATTAAATCTTTTTCTTTTTTGTTGTCTGTCATATTATCCCTCCATATATTTGTTAGTTATATATTATTACAAATATCTTATAATTACAAATAGTTTGAGTAAATCTTGAGTATAATGTACTAAAGTTTTTAAATTAGATTTAATAAATCTTATTTGGGTAATTGTTTTATATTAAATATATATATTTAGGAAGTGTTATATGTTAAAAGTAATTTTCGATAACCTAGGCGAGTATAAAAAGTACGCTGTGCTCTCGCCTTTTTTTGTTTTGCTAGAGGTCTTGATGAACGCATCAATCCCCTTCTTCATGACAAAAATAATAGACCAGGGGATCTTGGTTAACTCCTCTCAAAATATAATTAAGTACGGAATAATTTTATTTATTGCAGCAGGCATTTCCCTTGCCACTGGAGTGATCTCGGGCTATCTTGCCACTAAGGCATCAAGTGGTCTTGCAAAAAATATGAGGGCCTCAATGTTTAAAAACATAACAGACTTTTCCTTTGAGAATATGGACAAGTTTAAGTCTGGATCCCTTATCACTCGTATGACAACTGATGTCCAATCAGTGCAAATGGCCTTTCAGATGACTATAAGGATGGCAATCCGTTCGCCCCTTACCCTAATCTTTTGCTTTATCATGTCCTTTAGACTTTCAAGGGACCTTGCTCCAACTTTTGTAATTATTATTCCCCTAATAGGGATTGGGATGGGACTTATAATAAAAGGAGCCTACCCAATTTTTGAAAAAGTTTTTAAGATTACAGACAAGCTCAACACAGATGTGTCAGAAAACCTATCTGCCATTCGTGTGGTCAAGTCCTTTGTAAAAGAAGAAAAGGAAATTCAAAAGTTTAACGAAGTTTCTGATGACCTACAAAATAATTATATCAAGGCTTCCAAGCTCCTAGCTTTTTCCAATCCTTTAATGAACTTTTCCACCTATCTTATGACAATATTAATTGCCTGGTTGGGAAGTCACTTTATTGTGGCTGGCAAGATGACAACTGGTGCCCTTACTGGACTTGTGACTTACGCAATTCAAATTCAAATTTCCCTTCTCATGCTGTCAATGATTCTAGTTCAAATTACCATTGCGAGAAACTCCATAAGACGTATCAATGAAGTTATTGCAACTAAACCTTCTATTGTCAGCCCAGAAGACTCTGTTAAGGAAGTAAAAAACGGAGAAATTGTTTTTGATGATGTCTTCTTTTCTTATTCTGGCGACTTGGACAAGTCAGTCCTTAAAAATATTAATCTAAAGATAAATCCTGGCGACTATGTGGGTATGATTGGGCCAACAGGTTCTGGTAAGTCTACACTTATTAGTCTTATTGCAAGGCTCTTTGATCCAACAAAGGGGACTGTCTATGTTGGAGGAGAAGATGTTCGTGACTATGACTTAGAGTCTCTTCGTGACAAAGTTTCTGTAGTTCTACAAAAAAATCAACTTTTCACAGGGACCTTACGTGAAAATTTAAAATGGGCTGGAGATGACCTAAGTGACGAAGAGTTAAAAGAAGCCCTCTACATTGCTTCTTGTGACGACTTCATAGATCCTGAAAAAGACTTGGACATGAAGGTCCAAAGGGGAGGAACAAATTTCTCTGGTGGCCAAAGGCAGAGAATTTCTATTGCAAGGTCAATTTTGAAAAATCCAAAGATTTTAATTATGGACGACTCAACTTCTGCCCTTGACAACAAGACTGAAGAAAAAATAGTTTCTTCACTTAATAAATTAAGGCCAGACATGACAAAGATTTTGATTTCGCAAAAGATCAAGTCCCTAAAGAACACTGACTACACCCTAGTCCTTGATCTGGGAGAAATTGAATCCATAGGAAGACATGAAGAACTTATAGAAAAGAGTCCAATCTATAGGGAAATTAATGAAACTCAAGAAAGTGACGGTGATTTTGATGCAGAAGAATAAGACAAAAATTACATCTCCTGAAAATAAGGAAGCGGCAAAAAAATTATTCTCCTTTATCTTTAAAAGGCATAAGTTTAAACTCCTAGGAGTTGCCCTTATGGTAATAATTTCATCCTTTGCCACAATTTCTGTGTCACTTTTTATGAGATTTTTAATTGATGACTACATCATCCCCTTGGTAAATAGTTCAAACCCAGATTTTTCTAATCTCTTAGCCATGCTAATTAAGATGGGAATATTTTTAGGAATTGGGGTTATTTGCTCCTTCACCTACTCAAGACTTATGGTTTCAATATCTGAAACAACTCTTGGCGAGATGAGAAAGACTATGTTTAAGAAGATGCAATCCCTACCTGTCTCCTACTTTGATGGAAATAGTCACGGGGACATTATGTCCTACTACACAAATGATGTCAGGGCCCTTGGAGAAATGATAGCCCAATCCTTCCCATCCTTTGTGTCCTCTGCCATAACAATTATCATGGTCTTAATCGCCATGTTTTCACAGTCCTTCTTCCTGTCACTTATAATAATTTTGACAGTGGGACTTATGATTTTTACCATGAATGTAATTGGTGGCAAGTCTTCTCACTTCTTCTTGAACCAGCAAAAATCTCTTGCCAAGACTAACGGCTACATTGAAGAGATGATTGACGGCCTAAGAGTTGTAAAGGTCTTTAACCAGGAAGAAAATGCAAGAGAAGACTTTAGGCTAATTAACGAAGAATTAATGGAAAACACCATGATAGCCAACAGACTGGGACTATTCCTCTTCCCAATAATTTTTGGAATTGGAAACTTTCAATATATTCTCTTTGCCCTAATCGGTGGCCTTATGGCAGTTCACGGTGGCTTTGGCATCACTGTTGGGGTGGTGGCTTCCTTCCTACAACTTTCAAGAACCTTAACAGGTCCCATGGGACAAATTGGTGGTAACATAAACTCTGTGGTCCTTGCCATAGCAGGTGCCAGAAGAATTTTTGACTTCCTTGAAGTTGAGCCAGAAGCCTACTCTGGCGAAGTTGAAAAAGTTGTAAAAGTTGTTGATGGAGAAGAAAAATATTATTGGCACGACCTCAAGACTGACGAGTATAGAGAACTCTTGGGAGACATTCGCTTTAAAAATGTTGACTTCTCCTACGATGGAAAGAAGAAAATCCTAAAAGATATAAACCTCTATGCAAAGCCTGGCCAAAAGGTTGCTTTTGTTGGGGCAACAGGTGCCGGCAAGACAACTATTACCAACCTTATAAATAGGTTTTATGAAATCGACAGTGGAGAAATCACCTTTGACGGCATAGACATTAGGAGGATTAGGAAGGACCACCTTCGTTCCTCTCTTGGCATGGTTCTCCAAGACACCCACCTCTTTACAGGTACAATTGCAGAAAATATAAATTATTCTGTAGAAGATGTGGACATGGAAAAAACTATTGCAGTAGCAAAGAGGACTAACGCCCACGACTTTATCAAGAACCTAAAGGATGGTTATGACACCATGATAAGTGGTTCAGGTGGCGAACTATCTGAAGGGCAAATGCAACTTCTTTCTATTGCAAGAGCAGAAATCTACAACCCACCAGTTATGATCCTAGACGAGGCGACATCGTCAATTGACTCTCGTACAGAAAAAATTGTCCAAGAGGGCATGGACCAAATCATGAAGGGCAGAACAACCTTTGTCATTGCCCACAGGCTCTCAACAATTATGAACTCTGACGTTATTATCGTCTTGGAAAATGGCGAGATAGTCGAAAGAGGCGACCATGCAGACCTACTTGAACAAAAGGGAATCTATTACAAGCTCTACACAGGTGGCTTCGACGAATAATTTTATAAAAGAAAAAGGTGCTGGATTTTTTCCAACACCTTATTTTTTTATAAATCTCTATTTTTATAAAATTTTTCTGAAAGCTTTATTGAAATAGAAATTATTGTAAAAATTATAAATAGGATAATTAAAAGACTTATTAATTTATTATTAGTCATTAAATTAAGTAGGTCTTTTAAAGAACTCCTGAAGGTCATACTAAAGAAGGAAAAGAGGGCAATTACTACAAAACTAATAGCTGAAAGTGTCTTTGCCTTTTTGTATCCATACTTAAAATAAAGGGGATACTGCATAGAAATCAAAAAAACAAAAACTATAAAGAAAGACCCAATAATTGGAAGGACAATTTTTATATCGAATTTCACAAAAAATGATGCCACAAGGGAAAATATTAGTCCTATAATTATCGCTGCCATAAATAAAATTAAGGCAAAGGCATATCTTCCTTTCACAACTTTATCTCCCTTTATGCCAAAAATTTTGTAAAGTGAATCTATACCAGCTTCGTCTCCCACAAGGAAAGGGTAAGAGGAATAAATCATGGCAAACAATAGGGGCATTGAGATTGCTATTAGTGGATTTTTCGTCATAAAAAAGTAAACTAAATAGAGTATAATCATTATTAAAAGATTTTTTATTGTGAAATAGGGCTTAATTGAAATATAATCCAGCTTCATAATTTTTTTAATGTCCTTCATTTCTTCCTCCCATATAAAACTAAAATTTTATTTATATCTGGCTTTTCAAGAATTAATTCATCTGGAATTTTTTCTCTATCTATATTTTTTACAAGGGCTTCAAAGGAAGTGTCTGAAGATTTTATGCCAAGAAGATCAAAATCTTTTAAAAGTTCTCTATCTTCTTCCCCTCCCTTTAAAAGCAAATATTTTTCCAGAAAATCTTCTTTGCTAGAATTTTCGACAATCTTTCCTTGGTCGATAAAAATTATATAATCGGCAATCCTGTCTAGGTCTTCAGTTATGTGTGTGGAAAAAAGCACTGTGTTATTTTCGTCTTCCACAAAGTCCTTTAAAATATCTGTGAGTTCATCTCTCATACTTGGGTCAAGCCCACTTGTTGGCTCATCTAATATCAAGAGATTTGCCTCGTGAGAAAGGGCAATAGAAAGCATAAGCTTTATCTTCATTCCACGAGATAATTCCCTAACTTTTTTATCTTTTTCTATTCCAAATTTTTTGACATATTCAAAAAACTTTTCTTCCTTCCAATTTTCATAGCCACACTTCATGGCTTCATTTACAAGAGAAATCTTCCAGTCCTTTGACAAGAAGGAGTCGTCCATAATTATCCCCACATCTTGAAGATAATTTAAATTCCTTGCATCTTCTCCGTCCACAAATACTTCTCCCTCATAATTTATTAGGGACAAGAGAGACTTTATAGTTGTTGTCTTTCCCATTCCGTTTTTTCCAATAAATCCAGTGATAAATCCCTTTTTTATTTCAAAGGAATCTTCTCCCAAGACAAAATTGTCATAAGTCTTTTTCAAATTTTTAACTTCAATTTTATTCGTCATAGTCCAAGCCCTCCTTGTATAAAAATTCAAATAATTCCAAAATTGTTTCCTTATCTAAATCTAAATCGGCAGATAATTTTATGACTTCTTGCAAGTGATTCTCCAATTCCTTTTGCATTTCTTCTCTCTTGACCTCTGAGTCTTTGCCTGCCACAAAGGTCCCAAGACCCTGCCTAGACTCGACAAATCCTTCTTCTTCTAGTTCGTCGTAGGCCTTCTTCACTGTCAAAATGCTTACCTTTAAATCCTTAGAAAGAGTCCTCACAGAAGGAAGCTGCTCTCTTTCTTTAACCTTGTTTTTTAAGATATTTTCTTTTATAGCATTCTTTATCTGTTCATAAAGAGGAACTGAGGATCCATTTATTAAAATAATTTTCATTTTGCCTCCTTGTTACATAACACTATATAACAGTCTATAACACTTTGTCAATTATTTTAATTTTTTATAAATATTTTTGATATAATAGGGGAAAAGGAGGGCTTATTGATGGCTAAGAAGGACTTAAGAAATAAAAAGAATGTGGCTTTTATAATTTTTGCAATCTTAATAATAATTTCCACTTGCTTTTATTATGTAAAGATGCGAAAGCCTGACGCCTATGTGACCATGGACCCTCTCACAATTCAGTTTCACTTCACTGGCTACGATGGATCTGGCAAGGCTGAGATAGAAATCCTTGAATATCCAAAAATTGTCAGTTTAAAAAATGAGAAGGACAGAGAAGAGATAGAAAAAATCCTTCACAATCCAAGCATTGAGTGGAGCAAGAATGAAAACTTAAGAAATGGCGAGGAAATATTTTATTATCTTAGATATCCTAATACAGGAAGATATAATATTAAGTTTGATAGAGATTATGGAAGTACTGGGACAAGGGTACAAGACCTGATTCCCACAAACTAATTTTAAATTTTGGAGAAGATTTTGAAAAAGAAAAAGAAAATTATGATACTTATTTTATTATTTATTATTCCAATTATATACAGCTTGAGTACTAAAAATCCCCCTGGCACCAACCTGTCATCTGACTTTGTGGATGCTGACTGCGAGTTTTTGTACGACTTGACTTATCTAAAGGATGGAAAGAGACTTCACGAGAAGAGGATCTTTAAGCGAGAGATGGACCTTATAAAAAATGCCCAGGACTTTCTCATGGTGGACTTCTTCCTCTTTAACGACGAGTACCCAGACTCCATGACCTTCCCAAGTCAAGTGGAAGAGATGACGGACCTCTTAATTGCAAAGAAAAAAGAAAATCCAAATATGCCAATTTTATTTGTCACAGACCCAATAAATAATTTTTACGGGGCCTATGAAGAAGATAATCTAAAGAGGCTTCGTGAGAATGGAATTGAAGTTGTAGTCACTGACCTAAACAAGATGCGTGACTCCAACGCCCTTGTATCTGGAATTTACAGGGCCTATCTCCAGTGGTTTGGAACATCTGGTGGTGGCTGGATCAAAAACTTTTTTGACAAGGATGCCGACAAGGTAAATGTGAGGTCAATTTTAAAACTGGCCAACTTCAAGGGCAACCACAGGAAGGTCTTGATTTCAGAAAAGGAAGCTTTAGTTGCATCGGCAAATCCCCACGACCCATCAGCCCACCACTCCAATGTGGCCATGGTCTTTCGTGGCAAGTCCATGGAAGATTTAATTAAGTCTGAGTCCATATTTTTTGACAAATTACCTGACGTAATAGAAAATTTTAAGGCAGAAGAAGTTACTTCTCCTTACAAGTTAAAGGTCATCACTGAAGGTAAAATTTATGATGAAATTTCAAAAAATATTAGGGAAAGTAAAGAGGGCGACGAGATAAATCTCGGAATCTTCTATCTATCAGAATTTAGGATTTTAAGAGAACTTGGTGAAGCTGCAAAGCGTGGTGTTGATGTAAAAATCATTGCAGATTTAAATAAGGATGCCTTTGGTCTTGAGAAAAATGGATCACCAAATAGGCCTGCCCTAAGCGAACTAAAGGAAGACTATCCTGACATAAATATTCGCTGGTACCAAACATCTGGCGAGCAGTTCCACACAAAATTTATTTACTTCGACTTCAAGGACAAGGACCCACTTGCCATCCTTGGATCAGCCAACTATACAAGGAGAAACCTGGACAACTTTAACCTTGAGACAAATCTTGCAGTTGAAATGAAAAAAGATTCACCAATGGCAGGGGAAATGAAGGACTACTACTCAAGAATTTGGAATAATGAAGATGGCGATTACACCTTACCTATCGAAGACTTTTATGAAAGTAGATTCTTTATGAGGATTCTCTGGAAAATCCAAGAAAAAACAGGCCTCTGCACCTGGTAAAAATTTAAACATAAAAAAATCACGGTAAAAATTACCGTGATCTTTTTTATTTATCAACTATATACTTTATTTCTGAAATCAAGTCGTCATCGGATAAGAGTGTAGGACTTTCTTGGCCGCCAAGCTTTCCATAAAAAGAATAGTGAAATTTATTTGTGTCCCTATCTCTTTCTGAGTTGTACATATATATTGTATCTTCCTCATCTTTATTGTGTAGATTAATTAATAAAGAATTGTAATCTGGGATTGAAGCATAGGAATATCCCTGGTCCACTACTTTGCAATTTTCCAAGAGACTTATTATCTCTCCTAACTTTTCTTCATTGTCTTCAGAAGAGAAAATCTCTCTTGTAGTCATTTTTTCTTCATCTGTAATTACTTCCACGCTTAAAGATTCAAATTTATAAACTTCTCCAGTGGAAAATTTTATCTCATGACTTTCGTCCTTCTTACAAGCTGTGAGAAAAATTAAGGCCACTAACAAATAAAATAATTTTTTAAATTTCATATCAGACCTACTTTGACAACTTATTTATTATAGTGTTGATTTCTTCGATTTTTTCGTCAATTTCTTCCTGGCTCTTGGAGTAGGAATCCTTGACACAACCCCTTAGGTGGGCTGTCAGGACATCCTTATTTATATTTTTGAGGATGGAGATTGAGGCCATAAGCTGGTTGGAGACGTCTAGGCAGTACCTGTCTTCCTCCACCATTTTTATAAGGCCGTCAATCTGCCCCCTGACAGTTTTTAATTTCCTAAGTTGGACTTCCTTGTCAGCTCTCATTTTGCTATTTTTGCAGTATATCCTGCATCTTCAACAGCCTTAACAAGGGCTTCATCTGCCACGTCCTTGTCAAGTTCTACTTTTGCATTCTTTCCTTCTAGGCTAACGTCAGCTTCCTTTACGCCGTCAAGACCTTCTAGTGCCTTTTTTACTGTAGCTGTACAGTGGTTGCAAGACATTCCTTCAACATTTAAAATTTTTTCCATATTATCTTCTCCTTTATTTTTAATAATTTTATAACCTGCTTCTTCAATGGCATTTTCTATTTCTTCTGGGCTTATACCCTGGTCTATAAATTCTACAGAAGAATTTTCGTGGTTTGCCACAACATCTTTTGCCTTGCCAGTTTTTTCTAGGGCATCAGCAACTCTTTTCTCGCAGTGGCCACACGTCATGCCTTCTACTTTTATTTTAGTAGTTTTTTCATTTTTTTCTATAAGATTTTCTTCTTTTACAATTTCTTTTTCACTTGAAGACTTTGATTCTTCCAAAGATTTTTTCACTCCCCTTGGTTTAAACCTTCTTAGTCTTAGGGCATTGTTTACAACAAAGACTGAGGACAAACTCATGGCTAAGGCTGCAAACATTGGGGAAAGTTTTATCCCAAAGGCTGGGAATAAAAGACCTGCAGCAAGAGGAATTCCAATTGTGTTGTAGAAAAAGGCCCAGAATAAATTTTGCTTGATGTTTTTGATTGTAGCCTTGGAAAGTTCAAGGGCTGAAACAACATCTAAAAGGTCTGACCTCATTAGGACTACGTCTGATGACTCAATTGCCACGTCTGTTCCATGACCTATTGCCATGCCTATGTCGGCCTTGGCAAGGGATGGGGCGTCGTTGATTCCGTCACCAATCATTAGGACCTTCTTGCCAGATTTTTGGATCTTGTCGATTTCCTTGTTCTTATCTTGTGGAAGAAGTCCTGCAAGAGTCTGGTCAACTCCAATTTCATCAGCAATTGCTTCTGCAGTTTTTTTATTGTCTCCAGTTAGCATAATTATTTTTTTGCCCATATCTCTTAGGAGTTTAATTGCATCTTTTGATGACTTCTTAGGAAGGTCCTTGACAGAAATTATACCAAGGACTTCACTTTCATTGGCAAAGTACATGGAAGTCTTGCCCTCTCCTGCAAGTTCTTCTGCCTTGGACTTAAAGTCCTTTAGGTCAATTTTTTCTTCAAGCATATATTCAATATTTCCTGCAAGATACTTATTTCCTGCTACTTCTCCATTTAGGCCCCTGCCACTAACTGAATTAAAGTTAGTGATTTCTTCTAAGTCTATATCATTTTCTTGTGCGTAATTTATAATTGCTGAAGCCAATGGATGTTGGGAATTTTTCTCTATAGACCCAGCAATTTTTAAGAAGTTCTCTTCATCTAAGTCTGTCACAATATCTGTTAGGATTGGCTTTCCTTCAGTGATTGTCCCAGTCTTATCCATTACAATTACATCAATCTTGTGAAGATTTTCTAGAACTTCTGCATTTTTAAAGAGAAGTCCAAAATCTGCAGACTTGCCTGTTGCCACCATTATTGAAACTGGTGTTGCAAGGCCTAAGGCACAAGGACAAGAAATAACCAAAACAGAAATTGCAAAGTTAAGGGCATTTTCAAATCCGTAGCCCAGAGCCATCCAAACTACAAAGGTTAGGGCAGCTATAATTAAGACTGCTGGCACAAAGACCCCGGCAATTTCATCTGCAAGCTTGGCTATAGGAGCCTTGGACTGGTTGGCTTCGTCAACTAATTTTATAATTTGAGAAATAGTTGTGTCTTCTCCAACCTTCTCTGCCTGAAACTTAAAAGATCCAGTTGTGTTAATGGAAGCAGAGATTACCCTGTCGCCCACAGACTTTTGAACTGGGATTGACTCCCCAGTCACTGCCGATTCATCAAGAGAAGATGCACCCTCAATGACCTTGCCGTCAACTGCCACAGATTCGCCAGGTCTTACAAGCAAGATATCTCCCACTCTTACATCTTCAATATTCTTCACGACTTCTTCGCCATCTTCTATTACTGTTGCCATCTTTGGGGCAAGGTCCATTAAATTTGAAAGAGATGACCTTGTCTTGTTCTTGGACTTTTCTTCCAAGTATTTTCCCACAGTTATAAGGGTAAGAATCATGGCTGAAGACTCAAAGTATAGGTTGTGCCTGTAGGCATCTACAAGTTCCATGTCTCCTTGGCCAAAGCCATAGGCCATCATGTAAATGGCAAAGATTCCATAGACAAGGGCTGCAAGAGAACCAATGGCAACAAGGCTATCCATGTTTGGAGCCCTGTTCTTCAGTCCCTTAAAGCCAGAGATGTAAAAGTCCCTGTTGATGTAAACTACAGGAAGGGCCAAGAGAAATTGTGAAAAGGCAAAGATAATAGCCCCTTCTGTTCCATGAAAGATTCCTGGAGTTGGCAAGTGAATCATAGGCCCCATAGCTATATACATGAGAATCACCATAAAGATAATTGAATATATAAGCCTATGCTTTAGGGCATTCTCTCTGTCATCAAGTGGTTTATCTTCTTTTTTTGTCTTTTCACCAGCTGGGCTTGCTCCATAGCCAATCTTTTCCACAGCACCTATAATTTTTTCATCATCTACTATATTTTCATCGAAATTTACCTTCATTGAGTTGGTCATGAGGTTGACGTTGGCGCCACTTACACCGTCAAGCTTTTCAACAGCTTTTGTGATATTGGCGACACAAGACGAACAAGTCATGCCACTGACATCAAATTTCTTTTCCATATTACCTCCTATACCCCCCTAGGGGTGTTCCTTTATTTTTATACTAACACTAAAAGAATTTTTTTACAAGTTTTTGATAAGACTTCTTAATATTTTTAAAATACTCATAATTTTTGTGATTTTTATGCGATAAAATTTTATTTTTATGGGATAAGTTTTAAAAATAAAAAAAAGACTGGAGAATAAAACTCATAGTCTTCTTTACTTAAATTCTAAAATTTTAATATATTCATCAAGTCTTTCATTTACATAAGATGCGAATAAATTTTCCATAGCCTTAATATTGTTTTTTTTATGATATTCTTCAAAAGCGTCATAATATTTAATCCTATCAGTAAATTTAATATCAATTGGTGGGTATCCATTTTTCATAAGTTCTAAATTTACAAGTAGTCTACCTGTTCTGCCATTTCCATCTATAAAGGGATGGATCGCTTCAAATTCAATGTGAAATTTTGCAAGCTTCTTTATTAAATTATCTTGAGAAGATTTATAATCTATTAAAAGTGATTCCATCATGGGTTCAATTAGATAGGGCTGAACTGGTTCGTGACTTGCTCCCATTATTCTAACTGGAACTTTTCTATAAACTCCCCTATCATCTTTTTTATCTCCCAAAACAAGAAAATGAATTTGCTTAATTATACTTTCACTGAGATCTCTTTTTTCTTTGACAAGATCAAGTATAAAGTAAAATGCTTCTTTATGAGACACCGCTTCTATGTGATCTTTTAGTGGTTTTTGACCAACAGTAAGCCCCTTAAGAACCATATCAGTTTCTCTTAGAGTGAGAGTATTTCCTTCAATGGCATTACTATTGTAGGTGTACTCAACCATAAAGTCTTCAGTAAGCCTTTCAACTTCACCTTCTGTTAAGGGCCTCATATTATTTAAAATTTTTAATTTTTTATCTATTAATTCTAATAGGTTTTCAGGATTATTTATTCTTTTATCAGATGGTTTAATTGCATTTTCAGGAATCTTCCAAATATTTCCTTCTTTAAATGCACCTTCTACTCTTCCTTCTTGACACAAGACCCTTACTCTTCTTTCTGATATATTCCAAAGTTTTGCAATTTCTTTTATGCCTAGATACATATTATCTTCTCCTTATTAAGGAAATTATAAAACTTCCTCGGAATAATATCAAGACAAAAGGAATAATACAAAGCCTCTTTCGGAACAATGAAAAATGGCCTAGCCTAGGCTAAACCATTTTACTTATTATTTATAAATTTTAATTTTGATAAAATATTTTACACTCCCCAGTGCCACTCCTAATATTTTAATTATAATTTATAATTTATTTATAAATCCAAGACCTTACATCTTAAATAGAATTTCATTTTCTATATAGATGTGTCTTCTCATGTCCTCGTCAAGTTCTCCCATAAGCTTGTTGAGTTCCTTGATTTCTGGTTCTTCTGCATTCATCTTGTAGTCACGAGTTAGGTACTTGATCCTGTCAAATAGACCAATTGTCTTTTCGTGTTCTGCAAGTAGGTTTTCGAAGTCCACATCCTTGCCTGCAAGAGCGTCCTTAAATTCAAACTCTTCTTCGCTGGCAAAGTGAGAAACAAGTTCTGCCTTTATAAGAAGAAGAACTTCATAGATTACAAAGAGTTGTTCTCCTCTTTCTCTATAATATTTTTTAATAGCTCCCCTAAAGATTTCGTCGATTTTTTCTGTTGTAGCAAGTTCTTGTGGGTGAATTTCTTCTACAATATAGTGAATTAATTCTTCCTTATTCATCTTCCTAACCCTATCCATGTCCTTGAAGTCATCTTGTCCTTCAACTTTTTTGATAAATAGGTCATAGTTTTCTCCAAGAGATTCTAGGGCATCTTCAAGCCTTTCCATAGCTATAAAGTCGTATTCTCCTCCAAGCTTTTGGATTTCCTTTAAAACTTTTGGGTTTTCCATTACTGCAGCTTCAACTGTCATATTTCTTTCTAACATAATTCCTCCTAATTATTTATAGAATTTAAAAATCCTCTTACTTCCTCTTCACTTGTCCTATAATTTGTAACAAGTCTAATTATAGATTCCTTCTTGTCTTCTATTTCAAAAATATTTTCTTTTTCTAATTTTTCAATTTCTTCTGGGCTAGATTTTATAAAAATCTGGTTGGACTCAGAAAATACTGGTTCTCTTCCTAGATCCCTTAGACCATCAACTAAAAGTCTCGACATTTCATAGGCCCTCTTGGCATTTTTATAATAAAGTCCATCTTGAAATAAGACCTTAAAAGATAGACCAATTAAGAAGGACTTTGCCATCATGGCTCCCCTTTGTTTTAAGTAATATCTAAAGTCTTCCTTCAAGTTTTCATCTAAAATCACCAGGGCTTCACCAAAGATTGCCCCATTTTTTGTTCCCCCAATAGAAAAAATGTGGGAATACTTGGCATAATCTGATAAATTACTAGAATTTGCAGCCATGGCATGGGCAATTCTCGCCCCATCAATATAAAGATATAGGTCCTTTTCTTGGCAGACTTCATAAATTTCCTTTATTTCATCTATAGAATAGACCGTTCCCACTTCGGTAGTTTGAGAAATGTAGACAACTTTTATCTTTACATCAATTTCACCTGGCTGGTCATCAATAAAGTCTCTAATTTTATCTGCTTTTAACTTTCCATCAGAAGTCTTTAGAGTCACAACCTTATGGCCTGTGGCTTCAATGGACCCAGTTTCATGGTGGGTTATGTGGCCTGTTGATGCAGATAAGACTGCTTCATAGGGCCTAAGACCAAAAGTTGTGGCCAAAATGTTTGTGGCAGTGCCTCCAGACACAAATTCAATGTCCGCGTCCCTTCCAATTTCCCTTAAAATTAAGTCCCTAGCCTGGTTTGAAATTTCATCAGTCCCATAACCAGAAATCTTATGGTCAAAAAGCTTTTCTATCTCTTGGTAGATTTCCTTGGATCCAAAATCACTGTAGTCATTTCTAAAATTATTCATAAGCCACCTCACCCTCTTCTTACCCCTTATTATATAATATATGTAAAAATTCACCAAATAGGGTACAATAGAAAACGAGGTGTTAAAATGAACAGTCACGGCGCAAATGTTTTTGAGATTGCGAAAAAAGAAGGCATAAAAATTGAAGACATTAGGGATTTTTCTTCCAACATAAATCCCTTGGGACCATCTAGGAAGGCCCTTGAAAATTTAAAAGACAATTTAAACTTACTTTCAACTTACCCTGACGTGGACTATCTTGATTTAAGGGAAGCCATCTCTACATACGCATCCTGTAAGAGGGAAAATATTGTCCTTGGACTTGGGTCTACAGAAATTTTGAGGGATACAATCTATTATTTTGCCCCAAAAACTGCCATGATCCTATCACCTTGCTACTCTGAATATGAGAGGGAGTTAAGAAAAATTTTTTCCCACATATTTGAGTACAATCTTGAAGAAAAAAATGATTTTAAAATAAATTTAGACCAGCTAATAAATACAATCAATGAAAAAAATATTGATTTCTTAATTTTTGCAAACCCCAACAATCCAACTGGAACAATCTTAAAAAATTCTGAAGTCGAGAGAATTTTAAGAGAAACTGAAGCAAAAGTCTTGGTGGACGAAACCTATATTGAGTTTACAGACATGGGGACCTACTCATCATCAGGCCTTACAAAATCTTATGACAACTTGGTGGTCGTAAGGGGGACATCAAAGTTTTTTGCCCTTCCTGGCATAAGACTTGGCTATGGACTGACATCAAATGAAGGACTTTTGAAGTTTTTCAAGGACAAAGAAGTCCTCTGGCAGATTAATTCTGTGGCAGAAATTTGCGGCAAGGTCATGTTCTCTGATGAAGCCTATATCAAGGAAGTCTACGACTTTATAAGGACCCGTAGAGAAAATTTTTATAAGGAACTTGCTGATATAGAAAATTTAAGGGCCTATGAGAGTTTTGGGAATTTTATTTTAATTAAGATACTTAAGGGTATAAATTCTACAATATTAAGAGAAAAACTTCTCGCAGAAGGTTTAGTAGTAAGAGATTGCAAAAGTTTTAAAAATTTGGACGAATCTTATTTTAGAATCTGTATTTTGGAAGATCCTGCAAATGAAAAATTGTTAAAAAAACTAAAAGAAATTTATAAGGGTGATTAATATGAAAAAATTTAAAAAAATACTGACGACTTTAGTACTAGTACCTACACTTTTCCTACCTAACTTTGCTTTTGCACAAGAAGATACAAGTCCTGCAGTTACAGAAGTTAAAGTCGAAGAATCTGTCAGCAACAATGCAGAAAATCAAAATACATTAGATAAAAAAATAGAAGAATCTAAAGAGATCAAGTCTAAAGAAAAAACTCCTAAGATCAAGTCTCCAAGTTTCAGTCCATGGGCAAGTGTAGATCTTAATGATGTTCAATTTATGGGTTTATATCCTGCTTCAAGTTTCTTTGAAGGAAAGGATTTTAGAAAAGCTGTTACTTTAGAAGATGCAAACACAGCCTACAAACTTGCAAAAGAAAAAATTGAATCTCGTGGTCTAAAAACAGGTGGAGATTTTACTTTTAAAGATTTAACTCGACTTGAAACACTTGAGTCAATTTCAAAACTTTTAAATGATGACAAGTTTGCCGTTAAAAATTTAAAAGAATCAAAAATATTTTTTGGACAAGAAGATGAAGAATATTTAAATAGCAAAATTCCTCTAGAAGAAGTCCTGGCTCTTTATAACAGGGCTACAAAAAAGACTTTACAAGATAATGATAAAGTAGCTAAGGGATTTTTCTACGAAATAGAAAATAAAAACAACAAGGTTTATATGCTTGGATCTATTCACATAGGTAAATCCTCTATGTATCCAATTGACCAAAATATTATAAATTCTCTTAAAGATTCAGACAAAATTTTTATGGAAATTGATTTAACTAATCAAGAAAAATTAAAAGAAATGCAAGAAAAAATGTATTACAAAGATGGCGGAAGCCTAAAGAATGACTTAGGAGAAGAATTATTTGCTAGAGTTGCAAATATTTTTAAGGACTTTGGAATGACTGAGGACCAAGTCAATAAGTTAAAGCCATGGGCCATATATAATTCATTGTCAGTAGACCCTAAAGGAGAAGTTGCAACTGCAACTTATGGTATTGAGTCCTATTTCTTAGCTCTTAGTCTTTTAAATAATCTTGAATTAGGAGAACTTGAGTCTGTTGATTTCCAATCAGATTTACTTTCTAACTTTGATAAAGAGTCCTATATCTCTATGATTAAGAATTTAACTGATGAAATAGAAAAAAATGGTTACAAGAATATAAATGCTGGACTTAATGAAATGTTAAGTGCTTGGGAAATTGGAAATAAGGACAAGATGATAAGTCTCTTATCAAGTGATGGGGACGAGGCTTCAGAAAAATTTAACGAGTCCCTCTTAAGTGAAAGAGACAAGAATATGGCCAAAAAAATTGACGCCATGTTAAAGGAAGATGGAGAAAATACTTATTTCATCTTAGTTGGTGCAGCCCACCTTGTTCCAGAAAATTCTGTAACAGGAATTTTAAAAGACATGGGTTATGAAGTTCTTGAAAAATAAAAATTTGTAAAAAATAAAGACGAGGTCACATGACTTCGTCTTTTTTATGTGAATTTTTATAAACTTTTAACTTATTTTACAATATAAATTTTCTTGTTAATTAAGATTTATTTGCCAATCATTTCTCTCAAGATGACTTCATCTGTCTCTTTCATCCCCTCCATGGCAATGTGACCCACAGTTTTTATCATCTCATCTATGTCGCCCTTTACGATTCCATCTCCTGACTTAAAAGAATTGCCAGCCTTGGCTTGCTTGTAGGCCAAGAAGCCCATCTTTAGACTAGATGCAATTTTTATGGCGCAGGATTCTTTGGCTCCGTCACAAATTAGGCCAGAGTTTGTTGCAAGGGCATTTGTTAAAATTTCCTTGATTAGATCTTTGTCTTCATCTTTCATAAAGGCAAGGCCACAAACTGAAGCAGAACCTGCAGATACAACTCCGCAGTAGGCTGAAAGCTCGCCAATTCCTTCTTTTATATAAAGGCCGATTAAGTTGGCAAAAATAAGGGACCTGTATAATTTATCCTTTGGAATATCATGCTCCTTGGCATAGATAATTATTGGAACAGAAACTGTTATCCCTTGGTTGCCTGATCCTGAGTTTATAACAACTGGTTTTTCACAACCTGACATACGGGCGTCAGAACCTGCAGCTGCATAGGCCACAAGTTTTTCAGAATACTTGTCTCCTGCATCTTCTAAGACCATCTTCCCAATATTTGCTCCCCAAGGATTTTCTATTCCTTCCTTGGCAATGGCGTAATTATACTCGATTTCCTTGTCCAAGACGTCTATTATCTCATCATAATTTCCATTTTTTGCAAAATCATAAATTTTATCAAAGGAAAGGTCAATCTTGTCTTCTTCTTTTATTTCTTCTTCTTTTTTTTCAAAAAGGACTTCATCATTTAGACTTTCATAAATAATATTTGTGTGGAAGTCCTTGATGATGACGCGAGATTTTTTATCTCCCTTTTCCATTGCTACGTCAATATAGAGTCCCTTTTTCTCGTGGAGGAGTTCGATGTCACAAAGTCCCTTGTCTATTAGGTCATCAAGGTATTCAAGTTTTGACTTGTCCACATCAGATAGGACCTCAAGTTTTTTTGTGTGGTCTCCCAAGAAGGCACCAGCTGCAAGAGAAATTTCAATTCCCTTTCGTCCATCAGTCCCTGGAACCTTTACACTATTTACATTTTTTATAATATTGCCCGATAAGCTGGCCTTGATTTTATCTGGGTCCTCTCCCAAGATAAATCTTGCACGACTGGCTGCAAAGGCTAAAGCTATGGGCTCGGTACAGCCAAAGGCCGGCACCATTTTTTCCCTTAAATATTTATTATAGTTCATAAAAATCTCCTTATATTTAATCTATCTTTATTATAACAAAATAAGATAAGCTTTTCCTAATAGTATTTATCAAACTCATTTTTAAATTTTTTACAATATATAAAAAAGTTAGCTTATTGTTGCAATCAAAAATAATTTACCATAATATTTTTGGCTTTTTAAATTAATAATATATAATAAAATTAAAGATAAGAATAAAGGAGATAATATGTTAAAAATACTCTTGCTAGAAGATGACAATATAATATCTTTTGCCATAAAAAAATATCTTGAAAAATTTAAATATTCCGTAAAAATTTTTAAAACTATTTCTGCCACTGAAGATCTTTCTTTAAATGAATTTGATTTAATTGTTTTAGATGTAAATCTACCTGACGGTAACGGTTTTGATTACTTGAACTATGTGAGAAGTTTTTCAAAAATTCCTATTATAATGCTAACTGTTAAAAATGATGAGAAATATATTCTAAAAGGATTTTCAGAAGGTGCAGATGAATACATATCAAAACCATTTTCTCTACCTGTTTTGAAAGCTCGAATTGAAAATGTTTTGAAAAGGACTGGACATAAAACAGAAATTATTTTTAAAGACCTGACTTTAAATGATGATATTAAGTCTGCAGAATTAAGCGGCAAAAATTTGGATTTAAACATAAAGGAATATGCCCTTTTAAAACTTTTTATCGCACACAAAAATGAAAATTTGCCAAGAGACTTTATTTTAGATAACATTTGGCAAAATGATTTTTATGAAATAAATGACAATACTCTTTCTGTAACAATTAAAAGGCTTAGAAAAAAATTGGGTCCAGATTATGAAAAATACCTTAAAACTATAAGGGGATTTGGATATAAGTGGTCGGAACTAGATATTGAAGAGAGCGTAAAAAAATGAAAAATTATAAAAAATATTTATTTATAATTGCTTTTAATATTATTTTATCAATGCTGATAGTTTGCATAAGTCCACGATTTGACATGGTCACTCTTTTTTATTTTATATTTTTGAATATCTTGATTTTTGTCTTTCTTTTATTATTTGAAAGGAGTAAAAATAAGAAAATAAATGATCAAATTGACGAAATTATAAATTTAATTCACTCTTTAAATCCAGACAAGGAAGTTTATAAAAAAAATGATGGTGAATTTGGAAAACTTAAAGATGAAATTACAAAAATAATTTTAGAAAATAAAAATATAATTGAAAATTCAAAAGAGAAGCAAAAGGTTTTAAGAGATTACTCAGAAGATCTTGCCCATCAAATAAAAACTCCCTTAACAGGTATTCTGTTGATGTTGGATTTAATTGAAGAAGACAAAGAAAATATAGATGAATATATTTTGTTAATTAGAAATAATATAAATCGGCTTGAAAATCTGACAGACATTCTTTTAAAACTGGCTTCCCTTGATTCTGATATAACAAAATTTAATTTAGAGTATGTAAATGTCTTGGAATTGATAAAAAGCGTAAAAGAGGCTTTAGATTCTTACTTTGGTATAAAAAATTATGAAGTTAAAATTTTTGGTGATGATTTTATTTTAAATTGCGATAAAAAATGGACTCATGAGGCAATTTTAAATATCTGCAAAAATGCAATTGAAGCAAGTCCAGAGAATAATATCGAAATTATACTTAGAGAAAGCAATGTCTTTAAAAGTATCCTTGTCAAAGATTTCTCTCCAGGTATGAGTAAGGATACTTTAAAAAAAGCTATGCAGAGATTTTATAAATCTGACCCAAACAGTCAAGGCTATGGTATTGGACTTCCCATGGCAAAAACTATTTTAAATAAAGAAAATGGCGACTTAATTTATAATCGCGAAAAAAATTATAATACCTTCGAGATGAGATTTTATAAATAACTATATAATTCTTAATTATATGTGTCACTGACTAGTCACTTTATTTTGTTAATATGAGGAAAAGGAGGCAAATATGTTTATTTTACAGACAAATAATTTGACAAAAGTTTACGATGCTGAAGTCAAAGTAGAAGCGCTAGTTGATGTAAATTTTAATCTTTCTAAAGGTGATTTAGTTGCTATAATCGGAGACAGTGGCTCTGGAAAATCAACTTTCCTGCACCTTCTTGCTGGTGTTGACAAGCCAAGTAGTGGAGATATTTTTATTGAAGATAAAAATATTACTAAACTTAATAAGGAAGACCTTACAATTTTTAGAAGGCGAAATATTGGAGTTATTTATCAGTTTTTTAACTTAATTCCAAATATTAATGTTAAAAAAAATATTTTGTTGCCAATACTATTAGACGACAAAAAAGTTGACCAAGAATATTTTGATGAAATTCTTTCTATTCTCGGAATAAAGGATAAGTTAAATAGATTTCCAAGAGAACTATCTGGCGGCGAACAGCAAAGAGTTGCCATAGCAAGAAGTCTTATAGCAAGACCTGCCATAGTTTTAGCTGACGAACCTACAGGAAATTTAGATAGAAAAAATTCTGAGGAAATAATTTCCCTTTTTAAGCTAGTAAATCAAAGGCTTAATTCCACTATCATGATAATAACTCATGATGAGAAAGTTGCAAATGCCTGTAACAAGGTTTATAAAATGGTAGACGGAAGATTGTCTTTGTTGGAAGAAGGCTTGCAATGAAAATTATAAATGAACTTGCAAACTCATCCATAAAAAACAATAAAAAAGATACTTTTGCCACAAGAGTTTCTATATTGCTCGCTGTAATTTTACTTGGAACCATTGTCTTTATTTT
The DNA here is from genome assembly GCF_001815405.1 of Peptoniphilus sp. HMSC075B08. Classification (NCBI taxonomy): domain Bacteria; kingdom Bacillati; phylum Bacillota; class Tissierellia; order Tissierellales; family Peptoniphilaceae; genus Peptoniphilus; species Peptoniphilus sp. HMSC075B08. The sequence continues at coordinate 30,095 of NZ_KV820450.1, forward strand.
AAGCGATTTGCGACAATCAAAAATTAAATACTTAAAAAACACAGTTGGAGATTATGAAGTTTCCCTTTCAGAAATCGACAAACAAACCTACGATTTATTAGAAAAAAATAAGGATATCGAAAAAGTCCATTATGACAAAATAATTTCAACTGATATAGGTCTTATTATCTATGAGAAATCAAAATATTTTCTTGAAAATATAGACACTCACTTAATTGATGGAAGAAATCCAAAAAATTCAAGAGAAATAGTTGTTACAAAACAATTCCTAAATAAAAATAGAAATTATAAAATTACTTCAAACATTAAAATTAATGAGAAAATTTATAAAATTGTTGGTGTTTACGAAGATTTTTCCTTTTCTTTTGAAGATCCAGTTGCTTTTTCTTATTTTGATGATAGTAAAGGTCTCGACTTTAAAAAGGGTGAAAGCTATTTTGCCTATATTTGGTATAAAAATCCTAGAGATACTTATACCAATACTAGAAAAATTCTAAAAGACTTAAATATTAATGAAAAGAAAGCCCTAGACAAGGGTCAACTTTTTTACAACGCATCTCTTTTGGAGTCAAAGATGATATTTCCAAAGGGACTCATCCCGCCAAAAAGAGTAGTAAATTCATTTATTGAATCTTTTGGACTATTCTTTATCCTAATTCTTCTCTTTGCAGTTATGATTTATGGATCCTTTAATGTTTACAATAATAGAGATATAAAAGAACTTGCTCTCTTAAAATCTTCAGGCATGACGGAAAAACAAACCAAAAAACTTGTGAAGCTAAAGGCTTTTAAGATTTCATTTTTTCCCATTTTAATTGGAACTCTTTTGTCTTACTTAACTGCTATTTTTTTAACATATCTCATGTATATTAACAACCGCATAAGTTATAAAAATATGTCTAAAATTTTAAGTGATAATTTAGAAATGCATGGTTTTAAATTCTATACTCCAGATATTAAATCAATCTTTATAATTTTATTTTTCTCACTGCTAATGGTATATATTTCTGCCATTGTGCCTGCTAGAAAAAGTTCAAAAATAAATGTAGTTGAAGGCTTAAATGGATTAGATCCCAAAAAGAAAAAACAAGGTAAATCTAAAATTAAAGGCAGCATAGAAAAAACTCTCGCAAAGGATTATTTTAAAACTTACAAAAATACTTATAAAGTGATTTCCATTGCCATTTTGTTATCTGCTATTGCCATGAATGTTCTTTTAGTATCTGTTTCTTATAGAAATATGAACGCAAAATATAATAAATTTGATGACCCTTATAATTTTGAAGCTTATCTTTTTTCTGATTCAAGATTAAATAAAAATATGGTTGATAGCCTGAAAAACATAAATTTCGTAGATGAAATTCACATTTTTGAAGAAAAAGATTTTAAGTTCTATAAATCTGATAACAAAAATTTCTTATCAAATAAATTTGAAAATGATTTAGAAAATAAAAGTCAGTCAGAAGATTACTTTGTTAGAATACTTGCTCTTTCAAAGGAGGACTTTAACAAAATCAAAAAGGAAAATAATTTGACAGAAGAAAGTAACTTTCTTTTGTTAAACAAAACACCAAAAAATAATTTTACTCCCTATAAATTTAGAAAATATATTCCTTTAACTGACTCAAAAAATAATACTATAAATCTGAGATATTATGATGGTGGAAAAATTATTAATATTAATAATTTATCTAATATAAAAAAATTCCCTTACGATTTAGAAGAACATCTAGGACTTGGAATTTATATCATCACAAATGAAAATTCTTTTGATAAGTTTATAAAAAAATATGGGAACGACCCAGCTAATCCTGCAAATAAATTTATTGTAAAAATAAAAGCAAAGGAAAATTTAAAAGATGTTTCTGAAGATGCAATAAAAATAATCACAGCGTATTTTCAAAAATCAGATTATTCAATCTTTTCTGACATCACAAGAAAAGCTATAAACTCTGAGCAAAGCCGAAATGAAAATCTATTAAGTTTAGGAATTCAAATAATATTCTTAATTATTGCCCTGTCCAACGCCTATAATTCTTTTCATGGAAATTTGCGAGCGAGAAAAAAAGAATTTAATCTTCTTTCCACTGCAGGTATGACTGATTTGCAAATTAGAAAAATGATAAATAATGAGCTAAAAATTTTAATTACAAGAATTCTTGCTATTTACGCATTTGTATTTGCCTTATCAGTTTTTGCAAGAGCAAAAAGAAGTCCTTATGAAGTAAATTTTGCTATTAGAGAAATTTTAATTAATATAAATTATCTGCCTTTGTTATTTATTTTTATTGTAACTATAATTGGTTTACTCTTAGCACAAAAAAGTGGCATGAGAGAGCTATCTCGTGATAACATAATCGATAATTTAAAATAAATTAAATTTAAAGGAGACCTAGTCTATTTCGATTTGGTCTCCTTTAAATTTAATTTATTTTGCCCAATTCATGGAATATTTAACAGCTTCATGCCATCTCGCCATCTTTTTATTTCTCTCTTCTTCATCCATATCTGGGTCGAAGCACTTGTCTATAGCGTTATTTTCTCTTATTTCGTCAATGTCCTTCCAAAATCCCACTGCAAGTCCTGCCATATAACAAGCTCCTAAGGCAGTTAGTTCTACAACTTTTGGCCTTTCTATGTGGACATCAACTATATCTGATAAAAACTTCATCAAGAAGTTATTCTTGCTAACTCCACCGTCAACTGTCAGAGACCTAATTTTTGTCTTTGAATCCTCTTGCATGGCCTTTATTACATCGCAGGATAAATAGGCTATTGATTCTAGGGCAGCTCTCACTACATGATATTTATTTACGGACCCTGTAAGGCCCACTATAGACCCTCTGGCATATTGATCCCAGTAAGGAGCCCCTAGACCTGTGAAGGCTGGTATAAAGTAGCAGTCATTTGTGTCTTCCACCTTATTTGCCATGTATTCAGAATCATCTGCCTGGTCAATTATCCTAAGATTGTCACGCATAAAGTCTATGCAAGACCCTGCCTCAAAGATTGAACCTTCAAGGGCATACTTTATTTGTCCGTCCATGGCCCAGGCTATAGTTGTCACAAGACCATTTTGCGACCTAATTAGCTCATCACCTGTGTTCATTAGGATAAAAGCTCCTGTTCCAAATGTAGACTTTGCCATCCCCTTTTCAAAGGAAGCTGTCCCAAAAAGTGAGGACTGTTGGTCGCCAATTGCCCCTCCTATAGGTATTTCGCAACCAAGATACTTGGACTTGCACTTGCCATAAACTTCACTAGAATTTTTTATCTCTGGAAGCATGGACCTTGGAATGTCAAAAATTTCAAGAAGTTCATCGTCCCACTTCTTTTCTTTTATGTTAAAGAGCATAGTCCTTGAAGCATTGGTATAGTCAGTTATGTGGACTTCTCCGTCTGTCAACTTGTAGATAAGGTAGGTTTCAACTGTCCCAAAGAGGAGGTCTCCCTTGTCTGCTAATTCTCTTGCTCCCTCCACATTTTCAAGGATCCACCTGATTTTTGTCGCAGAAAAATAAGGGTCAATTACAAGACCTGTCTTTTCTCTTATAGTTTCCTCCAGGCCTCTTTCCTTTAATTCTTCACAATATTTTGAAGTCCTCTTACACTGCCAGACAATTGCATTGTAAACTGGCTCCATGGTCTTCTTGTTCCAAACAATTGTCGTTTCCCTTTGGTTAGTTATCCCAATTGCTGCTATGTCTTCGGGGTCAATTTCCTTCCTAGACATGGCTTCAACTGCTGTACCAATTTGCTTGGACCACAAGTCATCTGGTTCTTCTTCTACGTAGCCAGGTTTTGGAAAGTGCTTGATCAGGTCCTTTTGGGCAACAGAAACTGGATTTCCCTTTTTATCAAAAATTATAGTTCTAGCAGATGTTGTACCTGCATCGAATGCCATTATGTATTTCATCATATCACCAAGTTTATTATAACATTTTAAATATTTTTTTCTTCCCTTTTGTAGTTTTAGTAAAAATTATGGACTTGTAATTTACAAAATATTACAGACTTTTAAAATTTTTATAAATAACTTATAATTTTCGACTTATAAATTTTTTTATAAGTTGCTAATCTAAAATTAACTAAGATAAATTTTATAAGTTCAAATTTTTTATCATTTGCTAATCTAAAGTAAGCTAAGATAAGTTTTATAATTACAAAAAAAGTGCCGGACTAACCGACACTTTTAATCTCTATTTATCCTATTTTTTAATATCTTTTTTCTTGTCTTCTTCTATTTTCTCATCGATTCTCTCAACAGAAACAGTTTCTATTACACCACCACTTGCCATCTTGACAATTTGGAAAATGTATTCGCCATCGTCGACGATAACACCAACTTCTGGCTCTTCTGCATTCTTTATGAGAAGACCTGCTACATAACCACCAATAGTCGTAGCTTTTCCTGCTTCTATATCAAATCCATACCTCTTGTTTAGGACCTTCATAGGTGTTGATGCAGAGTACTCATTTTCATTTCCTTCAGCATCCATATTTACTCCTGTTAACAAGAACTTCCTAACAGCAAAGAGTACTGCTATGGCTATAGTTGCTATAAGTAAATCAAGCATAGTGTCAGAATAAACCAGCATCTTCCTTGAGATTACAAGCAAGATCAAATGGATGATGTTGGTGTCTGTATGTGCAATCATAAGTACCACAAACTCTATGGCTATTACTAGCAAGAGGACGTGAGATAAAAAATTTTGAAATATTTCATAAGATAGGACTGCATCATTTGTCAGTATTTTGAAGTAATACTTCATTATATCTGGCACTGAAACTATTACTCCTGCTATAAGCATTATCGAAACAACTATTTCAAACATGTTAACTAGTTTTAAGAGGGTAACCAGGTATCTATTTCTATTCATTATACCTCCATAGTCTTAGCGACTTCTTTTTTCATCTTCTCCAAGACCTTCTTCTCAATTCTTGAAACTGTCATTTGAGAAATGTTTAATTTCTTGGCAATTACAACTTGAGTCTTCTTGTTGAAGTACCTGTCAATAAGAATTGTCCTTTCAACTTCATCTAGGTTTTCCATGGCCTTCTTAAAGAAGTCATTGGATTCTATCTTGTCAAAATATTCTTCTTCAATTCCTATTAAATCAGATAAGTTCACTTCATTTTCATCTCCAGATTCATAAGTTACATCAAGAGATTGTGGAGTGTAGACCTTAGATGCTTCCATGGCCTCCATAACTTCCTCTGGAGTTGAATCCAGGTATTCTGCAATCTCGTCTATAGTTGGAGTCTTTTGGTACTTTTGTGAAAGACTCACAGTTGCATTGGAGATCTTCTTTGAAAGTTCTTGGATTCTCCTTGGGACCCTAATAGTCCAACCATTGTCCCTAAAATATTTTTTTATTTCTCCAATTATTGTTGGAGTGGCAAAGGAAGAAAACTCGAAGCCCTTTTCAGGGTCGTATCTCTCAATGGCATAGATTAATCCAATAGATGCCACCTGATAGATATCATCATAATCTATTCCCCTGCCTGTATATTTTTTAGATAGGATCTCTGCAATGTAGAGGTGCTCTTCTATTAGAATATCCCTGATTTCTTGCTCTCTTGTCTTGTGATATTCATTAAAAAGTTCTTTTCTCTCTTCCTTTGTTAGTCTTCTATCTAAATTGTTGTATTCTTTTAAATTCATAGCAACCCTTATAATTTTTTAGATAAAATAAATTTATTTCCATCAAAATGAGATTCATCTACAAGACAATCTATAATAGTCTTTGCAAGGGATAGGTCTTCAGATGCATCTAATTTTTCTTCATTAATCTCACTTACATAAATTTTTATATTTTTAGCTTCTTCTATTTCAAAGACCAAGTCAATGTGGTCATCTTCGCCTAACTTGTGACAAATATTTAAAGTTTCTGTTACAGCCATCTTTAGGTCTTCTATCTCTTCTATGTCCCTATTTAGGATATTTAAGATGCCAGAAAGCATAAGTCTAACTGTAGAAAAATATTTGGCATCATTGGGTATTTGGTATTTTAAAGTATCCATATTACCCCCTGATTTCAAACATATCTTCAAGCTTAGTTATCTTGAATAGTTTCATAATTTGTGGATTTAGGTTTTCAATTACAATTTTATTATCATTTTTTTCTACTTCTTTTAGGATAAAGATAAGAGATCCTAAACCTGTAGAGTCTAAATATTCTAGTTCTTTACAGTCGAATAAAATATCCTTTTTATCTTTTTCATAAAGTTTTATAGATTTTTCCTTGAATTTCTTTGTATTATAAACGTCAAGTTCTCCCATTGGATATAATACTAAAAATTCATCAGTGTTTTTTGACTCTAATTTAAATTCCATAAATCCTCCTAGTCTCCAATATAATTTGCAACAGCTACAACTTTTGCATCTGTCAAATTCATAAGTTTAACACCAGATGTATTTCTTCCTTGGATGGAGATATCTTCTGTAAGAATTCTTATAATAATTCCAGAGTTTGCAATTATCATAACGTCGTCTTCTTTTTCTACTACAGCAGCTGAAGCAACATCTCCAGTTTTATTTGTAATCTTGTAAGTTAGAAGTCCCTTTCCACCCCTATTTTGTGGTCTGTACTTGTCTATTTCTGTTAATTTTCCATAACCATTTTCTGATATAACAAGAAGATACTTATCTTCCACCACTAAATCAGATGAAACTACAATGTCATCATCAACAAGGTCTATGGACTTAACTCCCATGGAGTTTCTGCCAGACTTCCTAACTTGTTCTTCGTTGAACCTAATGGATAGGCCCTTTTTAGTTACAAGTATTACATCTTCATTATTCTTAGTCAAATGAACATCGATTAATTTATCATCTTCATTTAACTTTATAGCAATAATACCAGATTTTCTAATATTTTTGTAATCTTTAAATGGAGTTCTCTTAATAAGTCCCTTTTCAGTTACCATTAAGAAGTTTAGGTCTGGGTCATATTCTTTAACAGGTATTATTGAAGTTACCCTTTCATCTTCTTCAAGATCAAGTAAATTTATAATAGCTGTACCCCTTGATGTCCTTGAGTCTTCTGGTATTTCGTAGGCCTTTAATTTAAAGACATTACCAAGTGATGTAAAGAATAAAATCATATCGTGAGTAGATGTGACGAATAATTCTTTGACAAAGTCCTTATCCCTCATATTGCCTGAAGAAACTCCCCTGCCACCTCTTTTTTGTGGCTTATAAGTTCCCTCGCTCATCCTCTTGATATAGCCAAATTGAGTAAGAGTTATTACAACATCTTCTTTCTTTATAATGTCTTCAATTTCTATATCAGTAGAATCGTGGGAGATAACAGTTCTTCTTAGGTCACCATATTTTTCTTTTATTTCAAGAAGTTCTTCCTTGATTAGGTTCATAAGGACATCATTATTTTCTAATATTTCCCTAAACCATTTGATGTCAGATTGAAGTTTTTCATATTCAGCTTCAAGTCTATCTCTTTCAAGTCCAGTAAGTCTTCTGATTCTCATGTCCAAGATAGCTTGGGATTGTTCTTCTGTTAATTTAAATTCTTCATAGAACTTTTCCTTGGCTTCCTTGTCATCCTTAGATGCCCTTACAATTTTTATAATCCTATCGATATTATCAAGAGCTATGAAAAGACCTTCAACTATGTGGGCCCTCTTTTCTGCCTTGTCTAGATCGAACTTTGTCCTCCTAGTCACCACTTCAACTTGGTGGTCAACATAGTATCTTATAATCTCCTTAAGATTTAGGATTTCTGGTTTACCATTAACTAGGGCAAGATTTATGATTCCAAAAGTTGTTTGCATTTGGGTGTTTTTATAAAGCTTATTCAAAACAACTTCTGCATTTGCATCTCTTTTTAGTTCAACTATTATGTTGATGCCCTTCCTATTTGAGGCATCAGTTATATTTGAAATTCCATCTATTACCTTGTTCTTAGCAAGTTCTGCAATCTTCATAATAAGTGAAGACTTGTTAACTTGGTAAGGAAGTTCTGTTATTACAATTTTTTCACGATTGTTCTTAAAGGCTTTGATTTCTGCAACTGCCCTTACAGTTATCTTTCCCCTACCTGTTTCATAGGCTGCTCTTATTCCTTCAGTTCCCATAATTTGGGCACCTGTAGGGAAGTCTGGTCCCTTAATTATTTGATTAAGTTCAGCAATAGAAATTTCATCATTATCAATGTAGGCTATAATTCCGTCAATGGACTCATTCATATTGTGAGGAGCCATATTTGTGGCCATACCTACGGCAATACCACTAGACCCATTTACTAAAAGATTTGGAAATCTTGCTGGAAGTATTGTTGGTTCCTTTTCGTTTTCATCAAAGTTTGGAACAAAATCAACTGTATCCTTATTTATATCCCTTAGCATTTCTTCTGCAAGCTTGGTCATCCTAACTTCTGTATAACGCATAGCCGCAGCCCCGTCACCATCAATGTTACCAAAGTTACCTTGGCCATCAACTAGGGTATATCTTGTGTTAAAGTCTTGGGCAAGTCTAACTGTTGCTTCGTAAATAGATGAGTCACCGTGAGGGTGATACTTACCCATTACATCCCCAACAAGCCTTGCTGACTTTCTGTAGGGTCCATTGGATGCAAGATTAAGTCCCTGCATACCGTATAAAATTCTTCTATGGACTGGTTTTAGTCCATCACGTACATCAGGAAGTGCTCTTGCAACAATTACAGACATTGAATAGTCAAGATAAGATGATCTCATCTTTTTATTAATATCTACATCAAGTATTCCTGATTCTATAATCTTATTTTCACTCATAGTTTACTCCTATGCATCTATATAATCTGCATAAACTGCATTTTCTGTTATAAAGTCTCTTCTTGGTTCAACTTCTGATCCCATTAGGATTGAGAAAGTGTCATCTGCTTCTGTTAAATCGTCTATATTAACCTTTAAAAGAAGTCTGTTGTCTGGGTTCATTGTAGTCTCCCAAAGTTGTTCTGGGTCCATTTCCCCAAGACCCTTGTACCTCTTTATGTTGACCTTAGAATCCTTGTATTCTTTTAGGGCAAGTCTAAGTTCCTTTTCATTGTGACAATATCTCAAGATCTTAGTTCCCTTTTCTATTCCATAAAGTGGAGCTTGGGCAACATAGACATGTCCCTCTTCTATAAGAGGCTTCATGTATCTAAAGAAGAATGTTAGTAGAAGAGTCATAATGTGAGCACCATCAACATCGGCATCGGTCATGATTATGATCTTGTCGTATCTTAATTTTTCTAAGTCAAATTCTTCTCCAATTCCTGTTCCAAAAGCTGTAATCATGGCACGGATTTCTGAAGAGTTAAGCATCCTATCAAGTCTTGCTTTTTCAACGTTCATAATCTTACCCCTAAGAGGTAGGATTGCTTGGTAGGCTGAGTCCCTGCCGTCCTTGGCAGAACCACCAGCAGAATTACCTTCGACTAGGAAGATTTCATTTCTCTTTGGATCGTCGTTTTGACAGTCTGCAAGCTTACCTGGAAGAGTCATGGATTCAAGATTATTTTTCTTTCTTGTAAGGTCTCTTGCCTTTCTGGCAGCTTCTCTTGCACGTCTTGCTGATAGGGCCTTGTCTAGGATTTGTTTTCCAACTTTTGGATTTTCTTCCAAGAAAATTGCCAATTCTTCAGATAAAACTGAATCTACAACTCCCCTAGTTTCAGAATTTCCTAGCTTTGCCTTAGTTTGGCCTTCAAATTGTGGGTCAGGTAATTTTACACTTATAACTGCAGAAATACCCTCCCTTACGTCTTCACCAGATAGATTTTCTTCCTTTTCCTTTATAATATTATTTTTTCTACCATAATCATTTAGGGTCCTTGTTAGGGCTGACCTAAAACCAGAAAGGTGGGTTCCACCTTCTTCAGTGTTAATATTATTTGCAAAAGAAAGCACAACTTCTGAGTAGGAGTCTGTGTATTGGATTGCAATTTCAACTGCTGTCTCTTCCCTGACTTCATCTATGTAGATGATTTCATCATGAACTGGTTTTTTCTTTGCATTAATAAATTCAACAAAGGATTTTATTCCACCTTCATAGTGAAATACTTCCTTTAAGTCCTTTCTCTCATCTATAAATTCAATTTTTATCCCCTTATTTAGGAAGGCCATCTCCCTAAATCTCTTGGATAAAACTTCATCAGAAAATTCTACAGTTTCAAAGATAGTATCGTCTGGTTCAAAGTAAATTGTTGTACCAGTATCATCTTTTTTAGTTTCTCCAATAACTTCTAGGTCACTTTTTCTGTGTCCCTTGGAAAATTCTTGCCTGTAAATTTTTCCATTTCTTTTTACAGTTGCTACTAATTTATTTGAAAGAGCGTTAACTACAGATACACCAACACCGTGAAGTCCACCAGAAACCTTGTAGGCAGAGTTGTCAAACTTACCACCAGCGTGAAGAATTGTAAGTACAGTTTCTACTGTAGACTTACCTGTTTGTGGATGGATGTCAACTGGTATACCTGAACCATTGTCAGTTATTTCAACACTTCCATTTTTATTTATTTTTATAATAATATGATCACATATACCGGCAAGAGCCTCGTCAATGGAGTTGTCTACAATCTCATAAACTAGGTGGTGTAGACCTCTTGGTCCAGTAGATCCAATATACATACCCGGTCTTTTTCTAACGGGGTCTAGTCCTTCTAAGACCTGTATATCCGACGCGTCATAATGTCTTTTGTCCTTTGCCATTTTTTCTCCTGTTCTTTTACAAAATCCTACCTTGGCTCACCCTATAAAAATTGGCATCAACGGATTTTAGAAATTCGTTAGCCTCTGTTGTGGTGATAAAGGTCTGTAAATCTTTTAGTGAATGTAATAAGTATCTACTTCTCTTAGAATCAATTTCCGAAAAGACATCATCAAGTAAAAGTAGAGGCTTTGTTTTATATAAATCTCTTATAAGATCTGCTTCAGATAATTTTAAACTCAAGACTATAGATCTCTGCTCTCCCTGGGACCCATAAGACTTAGAGGAAAATTTATTTATCTTAAAGTCCAAGTCATCCCTGTGGGGTCCAATTGTTGTGTATCTCTTCTCAAGGTCCTTTGGGAGGGATTCCTTTAATATTTTTAAATAATTTTCCATTAGCTCTTCCTCGTCCACGAAAACTGGGACTGTGGATAGGTAGGTTATATTTAAATCGTCTCCAGATAAGTTTTTATAATGTTTTTTGGCAATTTCATTTAACTTCTTAATAGTCTTTAACCTCATTATAATTATCTTGGTACCATTTTTTACGATTTCCCTGTCGTAGACATCTAGAAGATTTCTGTCCATGTTCATCTTTAGAAGCTTGTTTCTCTCGAACAAAAGTCTCCTATACTTATACATATAAAAATCGTAATTTAGATCAATATTTGAAAGCAAGTCGTCTAAGAATTTTCTTCTTTCCTTGGGTGAGTATTTTATTATATTTAAATCTTCAGGATTAAAAATCACTACAAATCTAGATTTTCTGTATTCTTTAGTATTCACCTTGTCATCGTTTATAAAAAGTTTCTTGTTTTCAAACTTTGAAATTTCAATCCTGTAGTCGTCCTTATAGTCCTCTGTCATGTATCTTGTAATAATACTTGAAGAATTTTCATCAATATTAATGAGGTCATTGTCCTTTAGGCTCCTAAAAGAAGTGGCCCTTATAGACATGTAAATTGATTCCAACAAGTTGGTCTTTCCCGAAGCATTTAGACCATAGAGAACATTTATATTTTCACCTGGAATAAAATCTAAACCCTTGTAATTTCTAAAATTAAAAAGTCTTAGATGGTTGAGTTTCATTTTTCACCAATTATAAAGTCATTTCCCTCAAAAGAAATTTTATCTCCCTTGTATAATTTTTTTCCTCTCCTAGTTTCCACTTCTCCATTAACCATAACAGCACCTTCTTGGATAAGGGTCTTTGCAAGACCACCTGATTCACAAAGGTTTGTTAGTTTTAGGAAAGAATCTAGTTTTATAAATTCAGTATTTATTTTAATTGTTTCCATAGTTACCCCGCAAGTCTTACTGGTAAGACAAGATATATATAGGAATCATTTTCTTTTTCTGTAATTATTAGTGGGTTTACTGAGTCAGTGAAATTAAGGACAATTTCATCAGATTCTAGTATCTTAACCCCGTCTAAAATATATCTTGAATTAAAAGCAATATCTAAACTTTCATCGTGTTCTGATGTTTTAACTTTTTCAAAAACATCTCCAATTTCTGAATTACTCTTTATGTCAATATAATTTTCAGCTACATTTAATTTGATTAGGTTGGCCCTGTCTTCTCTTGCAAGAAGGGATGCCCTTTCCACTGCAAGTTGGAATTCTCTCTTTGATACAGATGTAGAAATCTTGTGTTCATCTCTTAGAAGAGCACTGTAGCTAAAGAAGTCTCCACTTAATAGGGTTGAATAAAATACAGTATTGTTAAACTTAAATACAATATTATTTCTTGAAATATTTAATTTAAGATCTTCTTCATCATCAACTATCTTTACAAGTTCATTAAGTGATCTTGACGGAATTATAATTGAATTTTCAATTCCAGTTTCCTTTTCAAGTTTTTGGATTGCCATCCTAAAACCATCTAGGGCAACAAAATTTATAAAGTTTTTCTTTATATCCATTAGGACACCTGTAAAGACAATTCGTGATTCGTCACTAGAAACGGCAAAAGTTGTCTTCTTTACAATGTTTTTTAGGTCCTTAGCTGACATATCTATAGTAATATCTTCTTCTACTTTTGGTAGGTCTGGATATTCATCAGCCTTTTGTGTGGATAAGTTAAAGATTGAATCACCACATTTAAGGTTCATCATATAATTTTCTACATTTATATTTATAATGTCGTTTTCAAGTTTTCTAATAATATCTCCAAAGAGTCTTGAATTTATTACAATTTCTCCTTCTCTTTCAACAATTGCCTTAAGCTCAGTCTTTATGCTTATTTCTGTATCTGTTGCAGTAAGAGTAAGGATGTTGTCTTTGGCTGATATTTTTATACCTTCAAGTATTTGCATAGTCGTTCTTTGAGAAATTGCTTTTTGAACTATGGAAATATGTTTTGTCAGTTCTTTTCTGTTAACCTTTATTAGCATTTTTTCCTCCTAGAAAATAGTATATTAATCAGTAATAGTAGTAGGGCCTGTGGATTTGTTAATAAGTCCCTAAAAGTTATGAGTTACAATAAAAATTTCTCTTGATAAATTGTGGATAAGATTGACACTTATAAAAACTTATCAACAACTAAGATTTTATCTCTTTTATTAAATTAGTAATCTCAATTTTAAATACAGGATCATCTTCTAAATCCTTGCTTATTTTGTCGTAGGCATGAATAACAGTAGAGTGGTCACGTCCACCAAATACATCTCCAATCTTAGGAAGGCTAAGATCAGTTAGTTCTCTTGTTATATACATGGCTATTTGTCTTGGATAGGCTATAGCCTTGGTCCTTTTTCTAGAATTTAAATCATCAAGATTTAGTCCATATTTTTTAGCAACTTCAGACTTTATATATTCTGCAGTTATTTGTTTTTTGGCCTTAGTTTCGTAGATATCCCTAAGGACTATGGCAGCAGATTCAACGGAAATATCTGAATCTGTTAGCTTTGAATAGGCCATAACCCTGGATAGGGCTCCCTCAAGTTCTCTTATGTTACTTCTGACATTTTCTGCAATAAAATTCATCACTTCTTGGGAAACCTCAAATCCTTCAGAATCAGCCTTTTTCCTCAAAATTGCAATCCTAGTTTCAAGATCTGGAGGTCCAATATCTACTACAAGACCCCAGGCAAACCTAGAAATAAGCCTTTCTTCAAGGCTCTTAATATCCTTAGGCGGTTTATCAGATGTTAGGACAATTTGCTTATTTTGCTCATGGAGCTCATTAAAGGTATGGAAAAATTCTTCCTGAGTCCTGTCTTTATCAGCTATAAACTGGATATCGTCTATAAGTAGAAGGTCAACCTTCCTGTATTTATTCCTAAAGTCTTCATTCTTATTGGTCTGGATTGAATTTATGAGCTCGTTGGTAAACTGCTCACTTGTAACGTATAAAATTTTCTTTGTAGGATCTTGTTCTAGTACAAAATGTCCAATTGCATGCATTAAATGGGTCTTTCCAAGTCCTACACCTCCATAAATGAAGAGGGGGTTTGAAAAGGCATTTTGCGGATTTTCGTAATTTTCAGAGACAGCCAAAGCTGCTGCATGGGCGAATTCATTGCTCTTGCCCACCACAAAGGTATCAAAAGTGTATTTTGGGTTTAGCCTTGATATGCTTAAGAAGTTCTTATTTATAAGGCCTGCAGGGTTTTGGTCTGTTGCTTCATCTTCTGAAATTATGCTTATATCAAAATCAATTCCCGTAATCTCCTTGAGGGCTTCCCCTACGAGGTCAAAGTGCCTCTTATTATTTACAAGATAATCTCTTATAAAGGGAGAGGGAACTGTGATTATGATTTTTTCTTCATCATAATCAATTGATTTTGGAAGCATTCTGGAAAACCAAGTGGAGTATGTAACTTGAGACATTGACTTTTTTTCAAGTTCTTTTAAGAAAGACTCCCACATAGTGGAAAGTTCCTTGTCCATATTTCCTCCTTATTAACAATTTATATATTGTTGATAAATAACAGTTCATAAATCTATATACAATTGTGAGTAAACTTGTGGATAAGTAAATATAAACAATATGATTTTGGTTGAATTGTTGATAGATTGCCTAAAAAATTTGCTAAATTACAGTTTGTAGAAAAATAAAAATAAAACTATCAACATCTTATCAACAGATTGTTAATAACTTTATTTATAAACAGGTTTATTATTATCTACATATAACTCACAATTATCCACATATATTTTAACAAATAAGACTATACTTATCAACAAGAAGGGCTTTTGATGAACTTTCATAAATTATTTAATATTTATATTTTTTTGGTTTTGAAAGTTAATTAATTGACTATATTACTTGACAAGACTCTAATTTGTAAATAAAATGATAAGGATAGAAAGAGGTGAGAATTTTGAAAAGAACTTATCAACCAAAAAACAAACAAAGAAAAAGAGAACACGGTTTTCGTGCTAGAATGAGAACAAGAGCAGGTAGAGCCGTAATTAAGGCAAGAAGAAGAAAGGGCAGAAAGAAACTTTCAGCTTAGGTTTTATAATGAAGGATTGTTATTTAAAAAAGAATAGTGAATTTCAAAGGGTTTATTCTAATAAGAAGATTTCTGGATCTAGATATATCACTCTTTTTACTGCCAAGAATAATAGAGATTATCCAAGATTTGGCATTACTGCCACAAAAAAAGTCGGCAATGCAGTAAATAGGAATTTTATCAGGAGAAGATTAAAACACCTTTTAAGAGAGAATTCTCATAAAATAAAGCCTGGATACGATTATGTATTCGTCGCAAAGAAGGATGCATGTGATTCGGACTTTAAAGACTTTAAGAATTCTTTTTTTTCTGTTTTAAAAAGACAAAAGAAGATGGTTAAATGAGTAAAATTTGTATGATTTTAATAAGATTTTATCAAAGGTTTATTTCAACCTATCTTCTTCCAGGAAGACACTGTAGGTTTGACCCAACATGTTCACAATATAGTTACGAAGCCTATGAGAAGTATGGATTTTTTAAGGGAACTTATTTGACTATAAGGAGAATCTTAAAGTGTAATCCCTTCCACAAGGGCGGATACGATCCTCTCATTTAAATTGGAGGAAATTATTAATGCGTTTAATTAGTACTATACTTGGTACTTTTGTTAGATTCATCTATGATGGTCTAGCAGCAATTATGCCACAAGAACCAGCTGCAATTTCATTTTTTGCACTTTCAATTATAATTGCAACTATCATTATTAAGCTTTTGATTTTGCCACTAAATATTTCTCAGATGAAAAATCAAAAGAAAATGGCAAAACTTCAACCAGAGCTTACTAAGATTCAAAAGAAGTACAAAAACGACCCACAAACTTTGGCTGCTAAGCAACAAAAACTTTATAAGGATGCCAACTACAACATGGCTGGAGGATGTCTTCCAATGATTATTACCATGGTTGTATTGATTGCCTTTTATAGGGTCTTTTTGAACCCACAAACCTTCGCTTTTACAGATCCAGGTTTTTACGAAGCAATGAACAAGAACTTCTTTTATATAGAAAATATTGATCATGCTGACAAAACTTTAATTATGCCTATTATAGCGGCAGCTTCGACTTTCTTAGTATCCTTTATTACTACTAAGAACCCTGCAACTCAAGGAGCAGGTGCTGATCAAGCTAAGTCAATGATGTCTACTATGATGGTTGTAATGCCGATTTTAATTTTTTCAATGGCAAGAAAATATGCAGCAGGACTTGTAATTTATTGGACTGTTTCCAATATTTTTTCAATAGGTCAACAGCTCATAACTAATAAGATTGTAGAAGATGAAATTGAAGAAGTTGAGGTTAAGGACAAGTAATGAATTATGTAATTAAGACGGGTAAAACCGTAGATGAAGCAGTAAGAGAGGCTCTAAATGAATTAAATATTACAAGAGATAATGCTGAAATTGAAGTCCTTGATGAGGGTCAAAAGGGTTTCTTGGGACTTATTGGTTCTAAGGATGCCACTGTAAAAGTTTGGCCAAAAGTAGATGAGACAAAAAGCATTTTAAATGAAATATTTAATGAAGAAATTGAACCAGAGACGAGCCAAGAAGTAGTTCAAAATACTGATGATGAACTTGAAATAGAAGACGAAGAAGTTTCCACAGATGAAGTTCATATGGAAGAAGCTATTAAGACTCTTGATGAAGAAAATGAAGAAATCTTAAGTGCTGCAAGAGAATTTTTAGGAAAAATCCTTGAAACTCTTGAACTTGATAATATTGTGGAAATGGAATTAGAAAATAATACTCTAAATGTAAATGTCAATGGAGATGAAAATAGACTTGGAATTTTAATTGGAAAAAGAGGGGTAACTCTTGATTCTATCCAATATATTTTAAACTTAATTGTTAATAAAAAATCTTCAAGATACATTAGGGTCAACCTTGACTCTAGTGGCTACAGGGATAAGAGAAAAAAGACGCTCGAAAATCTTGCTGGCAAAATGGCCAACAAGGTTCTTAAGACTGGTAGGTCCATAAAACTTGAACCTATGAATTCTTATGAAAGAAAGATTATCCACACAGCTTTACAAGATTTTGAAGGAGTACTTACTCATTCAGAAGGAAAGGATCCTTTTAGAAAAGTAGTAATTCAAAAAGAGAGAGAATATTGATAAAGAGGGCTTTATTTTAAAAGCCTTCTTTTTTATTTGCCCTAATTGTAGTAATATAATCTAAAAGGAATGATAAAATGGGAAATTTAAATGATACAATAGCTGCTATCTCTACAGCAATCGGCGAGGCCGGCATTGCTATAGTAAGGATGAGTGGCGATGATTCAGTTAATATAATAGATAAAATTTTTAAATCTGCCAGTGGAAAAAAGATGGCAGAGGCTGAAAACAGGAAGTTTTTATACGGTCATATAGTTGACGGAGATAAACAAATCGATGAAGTCCTAGTTGTTAAGATGAAGGGACCACACTCTTATACAGCAGAAGACATTGTTGAAATCCACTGCCATGGTGGTGTGGTATCTGTAAAAAGGATTCTTAATTTAATTCTTTCTAAGGGTGCAAGACTTGCTGAAAAGGGTGAGTTCACTAAGAGGGGATTTTTAAATGGAAGAATTGATTTAACTCAAGCAGAAGCCGTAATTGACATGATTAAGGCAAAGACTGACTTGTCTTTTGACATGGGCTTAAATCAATTAAGTGGTGCCTTAAGTGAAGTTCTTAATAAATTAAAGGACGAGCTTGTATCTATGCAGGCCCTAATTGTTGCAAATATTGACTTTCCAGATGAGGACATTGAGGATGCTGCCTATAATGACCTTATTGAAAGGTCCAACAAAATCCTTGATAAGATGGACAATCTCTTAGATAATTCAAAGAATTCAAGGCTTTTAAGAGATGGAATAAACACAGTTATACTTGGAAAGCCAAATGTTGGTAAGTCCTCCCTTTTAAATGGTCTTTTAAAATATGACAGAGCCATAGTCACTGATATTGCTGGAACAACTAGGGATATTATAGAAGACTATATAAACCTCGATGGTGTCCTATTGAAGATCACAGATACAGCAGGAATCAGGGAAACTGACGATGAAGTTGAAAAAATTGGTGTAAATATAGCCAGAGAAAAGCTAAAGGAAGCTGACCTTGTTATTGCAATTTTTGATATTTCTCGTGAGTTTGACAAGGACGATGAAGAAATTTTAAATCTAATAAAGGACAAGAAGCACATCACTATTTTAAATAAGGATGATTTGGAACAAAAAATTTCTGATGAAGAAATCGAAAAATACTTCAAGGATGATTATTTGAGACTTTCTGTAATGGAAAACGAGTCAGTAAAAAAGATAGAAAACCTAATTATTGACCTCTTCTTTGATGGAGAGCTTCAAATATCCTCTGATTCAATCCTTTCCAATCTAAGACATATAAATGCCTTAAAGGAAGCAAAAAAATCTCTTTTAGAGGTAAATGAGAGCTTAAAGAAAAAGGTATTTTTGGATTTAATTGAAGTTGACCTAGAAAATGTAATAGGCCACATTTCTGAAATAACAGGAACAATTACAACAGAAGATATTTTAGACAGGGTATTTTCTGATTTTTGTATAGGAAAGTAGGTAAAGATGTCAGACGTTAAATATTATGAAGCGGGAGACTTTGACACAGTAGTCATTGGAGCAGGCCATGCTGGCAGTGAGGCTGCCCTTGCCTCTGCAAGACTTGGTGCAAAGACTCTCCTATTATGTATAAATTTAGATTCAATTGCGCAAATGAGCTGTAATCCAAATATTGGAGGAACTGGAAAAGGCCACCTAGTTCGTGAAATTGACGCACTTGGTGGAGAAATGGCTAAAAACATTGACAAAACTTTTATCCAATCTAAGATGCTAAACACATCTAAGGGACCTGCAGTTCACTCACTTAGAGTCCAAGCTGACAAGAGAAAATATCATGAAGAGATGAAGAGGGTTCTAGAAAATGAAGAAAACCTCTATCTTGTGGAAGATGAAGCTATAAAGATTTTAAAAGATGGTAATAAGGTAAGTGGAGTTTTGACAAGAAATGGTGCAAAATACAATACCAAAGCTGTTGTAATCTGCAGTGGAACTTATCTTAGGGCAAGGATTTTTATGGGAGAAGTTAATTTCTCATCTGGTCCATCTGGTTTTGGTCCTGCCAACCACCTTTCTTCAAGCCTAGAAGAAGATTTTGGGATGGAACTTCAAAGGCTTAAAACTGGTACACCAGCCAGGGTCCTAAGAAGCTCTATAGACTTTTCTGTCATGAAAAAAGAATCTGGAGATGAAGAAATAGTCCCCTTCTCTTTCTTAAATATTGATAAGAAATACGATATTGATCAAGAACCTTGTTACCTTACTTACACAACTAAGAAGTGTCATGAAATCATAAGAGACAATATTGAAAGGTCTGCCTTGGCTCTTGGAGACATTGAGGGAAAGGGACCGAGATATTGTCCATCTATTGAAGACAAGGTTATGAGGTTTGGGGACAGGGATTCCCACCAAGTATTTATTGAGCCAGAAGGACTTACTACTGATGAAATGTATATACAAGGTGTTTCCTCCTCCCTACCTGTTGAAATTCAACAAGAGTTTTACAAGGAAATAATTGGTATGGAAAGCTGTAAAATTCTTAGACCAGCCTATGCCATAGAATATGATGCCATTGATGCAACTCTTTTAAAGAGAAGTCTTGAACACATGGACTATGAAGGTCTTTTCTTTGCAGGACAAATAAATGGGTCCAGTGGTTATGAAGAAGCAGGAGCCCAAGGTATAGTTGCAGGTATCAACGCAGCTCTAAAGGTTCAAGGAAAAGATCCCTTTATCCTAGATAGGTCTGAAGCATATATAGGAGTATTAATCGATGACCTTGTAACTAAGGGAACTCGTGAACCCTATAGGATGATGACATCAAGGGCAGAGTACAGGCTAACACTTAGACAAGACAACGCAGACCTCAGATTGACTGAAAGAGGAAGGGAAATTGGTCTTGTAGATGATGAGAGATATGAAGGTTACCTATACAGAAAAAAGGCAATTGAAGATGAAATAAAGAGAATTAAGAAGATTCAAATCAACCCAACTGCTGAAAACAATAAGATTTTAGAGTCACTTGGATCTACTGAGACTCAAAATTCCTTTAGTCTTTATGAAATGATAAAAAGGCCAGAACTTGATTATAAAAAACTAGAAGTCTTTGATCCAGATAGACCTCCTGTCCGTGAAGATGTAATAAGAAATATAGAAATAGAAATAAAATACGAAGGATATATTAAGAAGCAAGAAATCCAAATCAAACAATTTAAAAAGCTTGAAAATAAGAAGCTTTCAAAGAACCTTGACTACAAGGCTATAGATGGTCTTAGGATTGAAGCAAGAGAAAAGCTATCTGATATTAGGCCAGAATCTATTGGTCAAGCATCGAGAATAACTGGAGTTTCACCTGCTGATATAAATGTCCTTCTTATCCACTTAGAACAAATGAGGAGAAAAAATGTTAGTTGATTATTTCAAGGAATATGACCTTGATACAAAAAATATAGATAAGTATGAGAGATATAAAAAATTAATCCTAGATTATAACCAACACACAAATCTTACAAGAATAACTGAAGATGATGAGTTTAATGTAAAACACTTTTTGGACTGCCTAAGCCTTATAAAAACTGGAAAGTTTAGCGGAAGTGAAAAAATTATAGACATTGGAACAGGAGCAGGATTTCCTGGAGTCCCATTAAAACTCTACAATGAAGAGCTCGATGTAACCCTACTAGACTCCCTAAGAAAGAGGATTGACTTCTTGGATGGAGTTATAGAAGACCTAGGCCTTAAAAACATAAGGGCAGTTCATGCAAGAGCAGAAGAAGTTGCAAGGACAGATGAATATAGAGAACAGTTTGATGTTGCGGTATCAAGGGCTGTGGCCAACCTATCAACTCTTACAGAATATGCAATGGGTTTTGTGAAAGTCGGCGGATATTTCATATCTCAAAAAGGACCAGAGTATAAAGAAGAAATTAAGAATGGCAAAAGAGCAATAGAAGTTATGGGTGGAGAAGTTGAAGATGTAATTCACACTCCCCTACCTAATGATATTGATCACTATATAATTGTAATAAAAAAGGTAAAAGCTACTGACAAGAAATATCCAAGAGGTGGAGGTAAACCTAGGAAGTCTCCCCTATAAGTTAGTTATTTACACAAACAAACACAAAGAAAAAATTAAGGCTCCACGTGGAGCCTTTTTGCTTGCAATAAAACTTAATATTTCGATAAATTATTATGCTCCACGTAGAGCATTTAGTATAAATATTATTTGTGCTCTACGTAGAGCATGAGGCTAAAATTAGAATAAAAATTTTGCACTAATACTTTCCTCATCTTTAAAATGCTTCTTAAACATGATATTATTAATTATATAGAAATGAGGTAAGAATATGTCTGTTGTAATTACAGTTTTTAATCAAAAGGGTGGTGTTGGAAAGAGCACCACAGTCATAAATTTAAGTTCAGCATTGGCTCTAAGAGGCAAAAAAACTCTAATAGTGGACATGGATCCCCAAGGAAATGCTACATCGGGCCTTGGTCTATATGAATTTGACAATATGATTTACGATTTTTTAATAGATGAAGAATTGGATTCGATATATCCAACAGGTTTTTCAAAACTTGATATAATCCCATCAAACTCGGAGTTTGCTGGAGTGGAGATAGAACTAGCAAGGCACGAAGATTGGCAATTTAAATTAAAAAAGATGATAGATAAGGTGAAGGACAATTATGATTTTGTAATTATAGATTCACCACCTTCTCTTGGAATCCTATCAATGATGTCACTTGTGGCAAGTGATAAGATTTTAGTGCCAGTCCAATGTGAATATTATGCACTTGAAGGAGTATCTCAACTTATGGACACTATGACCCTTGTAAGGGATAACTTTAATCCAAGCTTGAGCCTACTAGGTGTTGTAATGTGTATGTTCGATGGAAGGACAAACTTATCTAACCAGGTAGTTGAAGAAGTTCAAAAGCACTTTGACAACAAGGTATTTAAAACTTTTATACCAAGAAATGTAAGATTGGCTGAAGCTCCAAGCTATGGAATGAACATATACGACTATGACAGCAGTTCTAAGGGGGCTAAGGCTTACACAGACCTTGCCAAGGAAGTTATAGGTGAGATAAATGACTAAGAAAAAGGGTCTAGGAAGAGGAATTGGAAACTTTCTAAATTCCAGTGAAAAAATAAGAGAAGTTATAGAAGAAGAACGCTCCAAACTTATGGAAATTAGCACTTCTGATATTGTTGCAAACGAGGGACAACCTAGGAAGAACTTTAATGAAGAAGACCTAAAAGACCTAGCAGCTTCGATTGAAAAATACGGTATAATCCAACCACTTTTATTGAAGAAAAAAGAAGATAAGTATGAGATTATAGCTGGAGAAAGAAGATTTAGGGCTGCAAAACTTGCAAGTTTAGAAAAAGTCCCAGCAATTGTAAAAGATATTACTGACCATGAATCTTCAAGGATTGCTATAATAGAAAACATTCAAAGAAAGGACTTAAACCCTGTTGAAGAAGCCATGAGTTACAGGCACCTACTAGATTCACAAGATTTCACACAAAAGGAACTTGCAGAAGAAATAGGCAAATCTAGACAATATATAGGTAACACTATTAGATTATTAAATCTTGACCCAAGAGTCTTAAAACTTCTTGAAGAAGAAAAAATATCTGTATCCCATGGTAAAAAACTTCTTTCTATTAAGGATGGAGATAAGCAATATAAAGAAGCCATGAGGATTATAAAAGACTCTCTACCTGTAAATAACAACAAGAAAAGTGTAAAAAAACCAAGGGTTCAAGAAAAAGAAGACATATTCTTAGAAGACATGAGAAGCCAAGTGGAAAGGTCTCTTGGAACAAAGGTTAATTTCAAAAAAAGAGGTAAGGTTGGAAAAATCGAAATAGAATATTATGGAGAAGAAGACCTATCTAGGATTCTTGATCTAATTTTGGCTAGAGAGTTGGATTAAATATGAAGAGATTTTACACAATATACCTAGTATCAGCCTTTTCAGACAGGCCATTTATGGGAAATTCTACAGGCGTTGTCATAGATGATGGAAGACTCACAGACCTAGAGATGAAAAACATAGCAATGGATATAAATCAATCTGTTGTAGTTTTTGTTAGACAACTAGATAGGGATAGATATCTCACAAGATTTTTCACACCAGATGGAGAAATCAACCTTTGTGGTCACGCAACTATTGCAACTTTTTATGCCCTTGCAGAAAATGAATACATCATGTCCAAGGAAGATGGGGTAAAAAATATTATCCAACATACAAAGATTGGAAAGATTCCAGTAGAGCTTGATTACAAAAATTCTAAGATACAAAATGTCTATATGAATTTAAATGTTGAATTGAGGGAAAAATACGAGGCCCCAGAAGGCGTTTTAAGAGCTTTAAATTTAGGTCCTAATGATATAGGTCTAGAAATTAAAGAAAGCTTAAATATGGAGAAAATATCCACAGGAACCTGTGATATCCTTGTTCCAGTAAAAAATGAAGAGATTTTATCGTCTATTAGCCTAAGTAGAGATGAAGCAATAAAAATTTCTAGAGAAGAAAAGATAATTTCCATCCATGCTTTTACAACACAAGATGGAAAAGAAATTAAACAAAGAACCTTCTCACCAATTATAGGTGCTGACGAAGAATTTGGCAGTGGAACATCAACTGCAGCCACAATGCACTACCTAAAGGCAAATGACCTTGCAAAGAGCGACTCTATTTTAGCAACTCAAGGAGATTATATTGGAAGAGTTTCAAAGGTTATAACTAGCCTGGGAAAAAATGATAAGAAAATAAGGGTCGGTGGAAGGGCCTACGTATTTATGAATGGAGTTATAAATTTATAATGGGAAGAAGACAGAAAAAATCAAATAGATCAAGGTTAGTCCTTGTAATATTCTTTGCCATCCTAGTTTTTTTTGGAGGTAGCCTAGTATCTTCTAGAAATAAGATAGTAGATATAAACCCAAGAGACGTTGATTATATCGAGATAATAGGCTTTAAAACTGGCAATATGAAGACAATTAAGGATAGAAAAATAGTTACTAAGATATGTAAGGACTTAAACAGCCTAAGGGGTAAACAAGCCAACAAGGATACCAATGGCGAAATTGCAAATTACATCAATGTTTATTTCACAAGTGGCAACAAGATTTCCTTTGTTAAGACTGGACTAACTATTAGGGTTAACAATATTTATTACAATGTAAGTTCAAGAAACTCTAAGATGATTGACGAAATAATAGAAAAATATGGAAGATAAACCTGGTGGGCTTATGCTCACTGGTTTTTTATTGTAAAAAATTTGTGGATAAATTTATATTAAGTGCTTGTTGATAAAAAATAAAAATCTAAAAACTATTAACAATTTCTTATTTTTAGAGAAAATTGCGAATTATAATCAACATTTGTAGATAAGAAGAGGAAATTGTGGATAAAAAAGCTTGAAAATTAAGTAAAAAACTAAGGGAAGGGCACTTATCCACAGAAATAACTTAAAAAAACTCTTTTCTTTATAAATTTCATAAAAATATAGTCTAAGATAAGAATTACTCCCTTTCTTAGACTATATTTTTAATAAAAAAGACCCGACTTAGGTCGAGTCTTTTTTATATTACATAGTTTTTTTGTCAACTGGTAGGAATGAATCCACAATACCAAGGATAAGAGCACCAACAACAGCACCAAGAACTGATACTGTAAATCCATCAACAATTTGACCTGTGATGAATAAAATTATTGCTGCAACAACAAATCCTACTGCACCTCTACCAAATGGTGAAGCGTCAACTCCTGTGAACTTATTGATTGCCCAGTCCAAAATTCCTATTACAATAGCTGCCATAATAGCTGTAGAATAACCGTCTGTTTGAATTCCAATGGAAAGTGCAGAAGTTAGTAAAACAGCTAATCCACTTACTAAAACTTTAATAATTAAACTAATCATAAATGATTCCTCCCTACTTAATATATAACCAAGGAAATGGAAATTAAACAATTTATATTTAAATTTATATCTATCCAAGACAATTTGTGGTATAAAAATAAGAGGAGGTAGACCATGAAACACGTGAAAATAGAAGTATTTATCCCAAGAGAAGACAGCATAAAATTAATTGATAAAATTAACGAAAAAGGTTTCTTAAAAGAAGAAAATTATGACTATTGTTATGCAGAAACATATGTTAAAGGTCATTTTAGGCCAATTGAAGGGGCAAACCCCTATATAGGAAGCCTAAATAAAGTTGAAGAAGTAGAGGAATCTAAGTTAGAATTTAGGATAAGAAGAGAAGATTTAGAGGAAGCTATGAAAATTATAAGGGAAAATCATCCCTATGAAGTTCCAGTGATAAATATAATTGAATTAATAGATTTGAATTTGGAGATATAAAAGTAGAATTAATAAAAATATAGACAAAGAAATTGAAAATCAAACAAAAAATATTTTGTGACTAATTCTACTTGGTGAATTTAAAATTTATTAAAAATATAAAGCTAGAGCCAATTTATTATGATCAAAAAATTGAAATCTAAAGAAATTTGAAATAGGAAAAAAACTTCCATAAAAAAATCACCTGCTAATGCAAGTGATTTGTGGCGTCCACGAGAGGAGTCGAACCTCCGGCCCCACGCTTAGGAGGCGTGTGCTCTATCCAACTGAGCTACGTAGACCTATAAAATTATTGTATATAAATAATGAAGAAGTGTCAATATTTTATGACACTTCTTTTTAAATCTTAGTTTATTAACTTAAGCAGCCTTCTCAATATTTACAAAAATTTCTTCAAAGGCCCTCTTAAATTTATTGATTATTCCCTTTTCATAGACCTTGTCCTTAACTATTAAGTCACTTTCAAAGACTAGCTTGTCACCCTTATAAAAGGATATTTTTCCAACGGAGGAACCTGCCTCGATTGGTGCCTTAAGGTCTTCATTTATCTCAATCATTTCCCTGTACTTATCTCCTGACTTAGAAAGTATGTAGCCAGTTTCCTTTTGATAAATTGGGATATTTTCATCTTGAGAGTGGAGGACTTCTATGGTCCTTACTTCCTTTTCTGTGTCACCAATGGCATTGTAGCCGTAGTCTTCGAAGCCCTTTGTCATAAGTCTTTTACAGGCAACGAACCTCTCGAAGTCAGAGTTGGAACCTGTAGTTATTCCAATAAGCCTCATGTCCTTTGACTTGTCGTCAACACCCTTTTCAAGTCCAGTTAAGATTACACACCTGCCCGCTGCATTGGTGTAACCTGTCTTTAGACCATCAACTTCAGGGATAATGCCAAGGACTGGGTTGGTGCTGTATTCTATAAAATTCCTTTCAGGCTCTTCTAACTTAGTTATAGAAGTGTATTTTAAAATCTCTGGATGAAATTTTATAAGTTCTGATGCAAGCTTAAACATTTCCCTAGTTGTCATCTTGTTATAGTCAAGGATTTCATAATTTGTGAGTCCTGTTGGGTTTACCATTAGGGCATTTTTAAGTCCTAGGTCCTGGCACTTGTCGTTCATCATCTTGACAAAGGAATCTGTAGAACCTGCCACATGCTTTCCTAATGCTGTGATTGCATCGTTGCCTGATACAACCATGGAAGCTTCAATTAGTTTTTCCACTGTGACCTTGTCGCCTTCTTTTAGCTTAAAAGAAGATCCTGTTAGGACTGCGGCCTCCTTGTCGATTTCAACTTCATCATTAAGGGATATGGATCCTTCTTGGATTTTATCTAAGACTACAAATATTGAAACAAGTTTGGAAGTTGATGCCATGGCACGAATCTCATCTAGGTTATGACCTTCTAAGATTTCACCAGACTTATAATCTCCCAATAAGTAAGACTTAGTGAGGCCTTCTAGAGGGACCTCTTCTAATTTTTTTATTTTTTCAGCCTCGTAAAGGTTGGCCTTTTGGACACCTTCCTTTGTAGGTACTAAAATATTTTGGTTTCTAATTGTATTTGGATCAATTTCTTTTTCTTCAGCATTTGTATCTGTGGCATCTGTTGTATTTTCACTAGTTGCCTTTATATTATCAATTGGTGCTTTTGTTTCTTCTGCCAAAACATTCATAGGAGCAGAAAAAATCACAAGTCCAAGAGATAAATATAGAAGTAATTTCTTCATCATGCACCTCGGGAAATATTGTATCAAATTATAAATAAATTGTAAATTAAGTAGACTTTATAGGCCTGGATAAACTTCTAACTTATGGGTAATTATTATCATTGTAAGGGCAATATGATATAATGAAATTTGTAAATTTTAAAATAATCTATGAGGAGACTATATATGGATAAACAAAAAATAGAAAAAGCTGTTGAAATGATAATTGAAGCAATTGGAGAAGACAAAAATAGAGAAGGTCTCTTAGAAACTCCAGCAAGAGTTGCGAGAATGTATGAAGAAGTTTTTGCAGGACTTGGACAAACTGCTGAAAAGCACCTATCCAAAACTTTTGAAATAACAGAAGACAACATTGTTGTTGTAAAGGACATTGAATTCTACTCAATGTGTGAACACCACTTCTTACCATTTTACGGAAAGGCTCACATTGCCTATATCCCAAATGAAAAGGTAGCAGGTCTTTCAAAACTTGCAAGAACTGTAGAAACTTATGCAAAAAAACCACAACTACAAGAAAGACTTAGCATTGAAGTTGCAGATGCTATGATGAAGTATCTTGAACCAAAGGGAGTACTTGTAGTTATAGAAGCAGAGCACATGTGTATGAACATGAGAGGGGTTAAAAAGCCTGGCTCAAAGACTGTAACATCAGTAGCTAGAGGAATTCTTGAAACAGACGAAAAGCAAAAACAAGAAGCCTTTAGACTAATTGAATTTTAATTAGATTTTAATGAAAAATACAGACCTTATTCTCAAGAGCAAGATCTACAATGACTATTTAAATGAACTTGAGTATCTTGAAAGGGACAGGTTCTTTTGCAGGCACAACTATGAACACTTTGTGTCAGTTGCAAGGATTTGTTACATCCTTAAGCTAGAAGAAGATGTAGATGTAGACAAGGATATGATTTATTCAACAGCCCTCCTCCACGACTTGGGGAGGGTCATTGAAATAAAAGAAGGGATAAACCACGCCATTGCCTCAGTTGATCTTGCTAGAGAAATTTTAAAGCTAACAGATTTTTCAGATGAAGAAAAGGAAAGAATCCTAAATTGCATTGGAGCACACAGAAGCAAGGACCTGGCAGAAGATGAATTTTTCAATATCTTTTATAGGGCAGACAAGCTTTCAAGACCTTGCTTTAGGTGTCCTGCCTATAAGGAATGCAATTGGAGCTTTAACAAGAAAAATCACACAATAATTTATTGATGGGAGTATTATGGATTTTATCAAGATAAAAGACCTAGAAGTCTATGCCAACCATGGACTTTTTGAAGAAGAAAATAAACTTGGCCAAAAATTTTTAATTAGTGCAGAAATTGGGATGAGTTTTAGGGACTGTGCCATAGAAAAAAACCTAGACAGGTCCATTGACTATGGAAAGTTGTCCCATGAACTTTATGATCTTTTTAAAAATGAAACTGAAGATTTAATTGAGACTCTTGCCTATAAGATGACAAAATTCATCTTTGATAACTATGAAATGGCAGAGACTGTTGACCTCACAATAAAAAAACCTTGGGCCCCAATTAACCTTCCCCTAGATACAGCATCAGTTCGCTGCAAGAAGAAGAGAAGGGACTACTATATTGGGATTGGGACAAACCTTGGAGATAGGGAAGGCTACATTAAGTCTGCCCTAGAAAAAATGGAAGAAGCAGGTCTTAGGCTCCTAGAAAAAGCTTCTATTATAGAAACCAAGGCTTGGGGCAAGACTGACCAAGGAGACTTTTTAAATACAGTTGTAAAGGTGTCTTCCTATGAAGATCCCCACGACCTTCTTCACATCTTACAAAAAATTGAAATTGATCTAGACAGAGTTAGACATGAAAAATGGGGAGCAAGGACAATTGATTTGGATATCCTCTTTATAGATAGGGAAATCCACTACACAGATGAGTTGATAGTGCCTCATCCCTATATCGCAGAGAGGGAATTTGTCTTAGAATCCTTAAATGAACTTATGCCAAACTACTTTCACCCTATTTTAAATAAAAAAATAAGCAAGCTTTATGAAGAAGTGAAAGATGAAAAATAAGAGGGCAGGTTGCGGCTGCCTTATGATTATCCTGGCATTTTTGGGAATTATCTTTTTTATGGGACTCTTAATAAAATCAACCTCAGAGAGAAGGGCCCAAGAAGAGCTAAATTATAGACAAGCCTATATTATTGATACAGAGAAACTGGCCACAAGGGTGGCTAAAAAATATGGCCTTTTCCCATCTGTAATGATGGCCCAGTCTATCCTTGAGTCCAACTGGGGAAGGTCTGAGCTTTCCCAAGAATACAACAATTACTTTGGCATAAAGGCAGTAAAAAAAGACCAAGGCGTAGTCTTTGAAACCGAAGAATATGTTGAGGGACAAAGTGGAAGATACATGGAGAACTTCAAGAAGTACTCCTCCAAGAAAGAGTCCTTTGAACATTATGCCAAGCTCCTTACAACAGCCAAGAGGTATGAAAAGGTAAAGACTGCCAAGGACTACAAGGAAGCAGCCAAGTATATAAAAGAAGGCGGCTACGCAACAGACCCTTCCTACGCAGAAAAAATAATATCAGTCATAGAAAAATATGGGCTGGATAAATACGACGAGGTGACCAATTGACAAAAGATAAGAAAGAATGGCTAAAAACCAGCATAATAATCATTATTCTTTCCCTAGTTTTTCTTGTATTTAAGTACAACAAACTAGATACAGGAAGTTTTATCCAGGTTTTTAATTTTAAAACTCTGGCAATCCTACTGGGGATAGTGTCCCTATCAACCCTGGTGGTCTTCTTTTTTGTAGATGAAAAAAGATACAAGGACACAAAATCAGTTTTCATTTATATGGTGATTTTAATGATTTTATTTTCTGCTATATCCTATTTTAGGTATAAAAATCTTACAGGACTTAGCCAGGATGATCTTTTAATCATAGAAAATGACCTAAAGAAAATGTTTATAAACCTTGGAATTTACATGTTTGCTTTCTTTGGAACCATGCTAATGTTAAGTAAGAACGACAAGGTTGCCGAAGAAATTGAAAAAGAAAAAGAAGAACCCAAGAAAAACATGAAAAAGATAAAAGGCAATAAAAAGAAAAAGAAGAAAAAATAAGAAAGAGGAGAAAAATTGAACAAAAAAACATCTAACATAGTCCTCATAATATCAGCAATAATTCCCTTTGGACTTCAGTTCTCTGGTTTAGAATCAGAACTGGGCAATGGATCTGTTATTTATTCAATAATGTGGGCCATTGTAAACTACCTATTTATGATGACAGCAGTGGACTTCATATCAAAGTACAAGGGAATCCTAAAGCTTGAGGACCTAAATATAAGAAAGAAGACTTACAACTTAAATATCTTTGTCTACATAGGATTTTTGATTTTTGTAAACATATACTTTTTCCAACAAATGTATGTGAGAGACAACAAGGTCATTAATTTCTTGGCAAACCCATTATTCTTAATTGGACTATTTTTACTATTTATATACAACCTACAAAATGGTAAGTTCCCAAATAGAGAAGACAAGGACACAATAATCTACAATATTCCCTCTAAATCATCCTTTAGGGATGGAAGGGACAGGCTTGGAACAGTTGTGGGATCCTATGGCAAGGGCCTTGTAATTGGTAACCACCACTTCCCTTACGAAGATATGAAATCTATTTCCAAGTCAAAGAACAATGAAATCGTAATAAAGGGTAAGGAAGGCTCAAAGAACTATATAGTTAATATTGGGTCGCTAAACTCTGCAAATCAGGCAATTATTGAAATTAATAAGGCCCTAAATGAAGGAAAAATTGATGAGAAAAAAATAAATCTAAAAAAGATAAAAAACTTTTAGGAAAACATTGACAAATCAACTTTAGTCCTCTATACTATAAGTAAGCTAGCTAGAGAAAACAAATTGGTAACTAAGAAAAGGTGATTCCAATGACAAGTTTTGATTCATCCCGCAAGGGAAAGGTAGCAAAGTACCTCATTTGAAAGTAGCTTAGTGCTAAAGGTTGAATGCTTAATTTACGAGGTATAGAGCTATAGTTACATAACAATTGAAAATTTTAAAATCAAGAGATCCAGATGGGTCTCTTTTTTTTAATTATATTTTAAAAATTTTCATATATAAGCTTAATTTTTAAATTATTGAGAAGTTTGTTTTTTTTTAAACTTTCTATTAAAAATAAAATTTATTTACTATTAAAATTTAGATTTAATATTTTATAGATTAATAGAAAATTTTTTATTAGTGGAATATCTTTTGGCAAGATAAAATAAAACTAAAATTATTTTTAAGTAAAAAATTAACAAAATTAAGAATAAAGCTTGATGCAACCAAAAGTTGCGGCCTATTTGCTTGTTGGGTTCATACTTTTTTGTTATATTGAAGCTAGATTTTACTTTTATTTTAAGTCTTATAAATTTTTATAAGTCTTATAAAATTTTAAAAGCTATATAAAAAAGTGACTTGATGATAAAAACGTCGATAAATATAAATCTCTAGTTTATAAAAAGGATAAAGATAAAATAAAATTTTAAAAATAGACTTGTTAATAATAATCAACTTCCCTAGTCAACAAATGTAGATAAGATAAGAAAATTGTGGATAAAAATTAAAAATTAACTTAAAAAATTACCTAATCTAGTAATAATTTAAGAAAAATTGAATTAAAATAATTTTCCAAGGAAAGTCTATAAAAAATTTATAAAAAACTTGACAAAATAATTTTACGGGACTATAGTGTAAATATAAGGTATATACACTATAGATTAAAAAAGATAAAATATTATTAAATAAGTTCTAAATTAGATTTTTAATCATAAAGACTCTAAAGACATTAATATAGGGATATAATTTTAAAAAATTATAAAAATTTAAATAACTTAGACAAAGATCTTTTTTATAAAATAGATTATTAAAGAAAAACACAAAATAAAAGGCAAAATACAATAATAAGTGAGAAATAAGAATAATATATTCTTATATTGACACTTCGCAATTCTTGCAAGTATGCCATTTGTAATAGTCTTTTAGTTGAAATGATTTTTCTTTTATAATACAATAAAGAACAAATAGGAGGTATACTATGAAAAAGAAAATTTTAACTATTTTTCTTGTACTTATTGCAGCCATAACACTTGGTGCTTGTAGTGCAAACACAACAGCCTATCTAGACGCTTCCCAAAAGGTAGCAGACTGGAAGGGCTCAAAAGTTTCTGGACAACTTGAATACAATGTTGAAGTAAAAAACCCAGAAACTCAAGAATTAATGAAGATGAACTTCCCTGTAAGCCTAAAGGGCGAACAAGTGGGAAAAGACAAGGCCCACGTTGTAATGAATATGGACTTCTCAAAGTTCAAAAAAGAAATTGCAAAAATGTCAGATAACCAAGAAGAAATTGCTGGCCTTAACAAAGACGTGCCTGATGTTATCAAGATGGACCTTTATGTAAAGGGCAATGAAGTTATCTTTTCAAAAGACATCTTTGCACTTGGAAACGACTCCTTCAAGGACATCAAGGAAGACTACATCTCAATTGCAGATGAAGAAAATGGTCTTTCACCAAAGGCTGCCCAATACTTCAATTCAGAAGAATTTAAGACTGACCTAATCAATCTAATGAACCTTGCAACAAAGGACCTTAAACAAGAAATTGACTTCAAGGTTGAAGGCAACACTTACACATTAGATGCAAGCAGTGATGCTATAATTGATGAATTCATCAAGTCAGCTGACGGTGTTATGAAAAACTGGGACGCAGTTTCAACATCTGTCCTAGCAATCATTGACAAGGCTGGCCTTCCAATGGATGAAGAAGAAAGAAAAGATTTCAAAGAACTTAACAAGGAATACAAGGCAGAAGACCTTAAAGAAGCAGCTAAGAGCATAAAAGAAATGATCAAGGGATCAAAAATTTCTCAAAAGACAACTTTTGAAGAAAACAAACTTGTCCAAGACCTAGCAATGCAAGTTAATGTTGCAGACTTCGTAAAAGTTTCTGTTAAGGGAAAAATGGACACTGTAAAAGATGAAAATGTAAAGATCAACTTCCCAACTTCAGTTAAAAAATTAACTACAGAAGACTACATGAAGTTAATCATGCCAGAAGTAAGTCTTGTAACAGTAAGAGTAAATGGCGAAGACATCACTTTTGAAGATCCTGAAGCTCTTCCAAAGATTATGAATGACAGAACTATGCTAGCAGCTCGTGCTTTCTATGAAAAAATTGGCGCAAAAGTTGATTGGAATGGAAAAGACAGGACTGTAACAGTTACAAAAGATAATGATAAGATTGTTTTAAAAATCGACTCTAACAAGGCCCTTGTAAATGGAAAAGAAGTTGCACTTGACTCTCCAGCAGTTATTATCAAGGACAAGACTTATATCCCAGTTAGATTCGTATCTGAAGCCTTTGGTTACAAGGTTAAATACGACAAGAACGAAGGAATGCCAATAGTTGACATCTTTAACATGACTGAAAAAGAATTAGAAGCTAAGCTTGCAGAAATCGAAAAAGAAGATAACTACAAGATGATTGCTTCCATGAAGTCAACTGGCCAAAAAGATGAAGAAATTGTTGAAACTTTAAAAGAACTTTATGAAGGCGAAGAATTAGAAAAAATCCTTGCAGCTAAGGCTGAACTTGACAAGAACCCTGAACTTCTAAAGAAATACCAAGAAGAAAATAAAAAAGAATTGGAAGAAATTTTAGGAGAAGACAAGGAAGAAGTTAAAGAAGCTGACAAGAAAGAAACTAAAGAAGTTAAAGAAGAAAAAGTAGCTGAAAAGACAGAAAAATCTGCTGAAAAAGTAGCAAAAGTTCTTTTCTCAGTTGTAAAATAAGTAAAAAATTATCCCAAGAGCAAGCCTCTTGGGATTTTTTATGTCTATTTTCAAGTTACATATTTTTATTTAAAGACAAGTTAGACTTTTTATTTTCATAGTCTTTAACAATTCCTTGATTAGGCTATCTTTCTTATTAAAAAATATCAGGTCGCCATTAATTAATAAAAATCAACAATATGTTAGCTTTTGGATATCTTACATAGACCTAGGAAATATATATAGGACAAATATTAGAGGTTATAAAAAGACAAAGAAAAAGCCCCACACGGGAGCTTTCTTTTAATCTTCAAGGACAGTCACAAGGACTAGCCTTGA
The DNA here is from genome assembly GCF_001815405.1 of Peptoniphilus sp. HMSC075B08. Taxonomy (NCBI): domain Bacteria; kingdom Bacillati; phylum Bacillota; class Tissierellia; order Tissierellales; family Peptoniphilaceae; genus Peptoniphilus; species Peptoniphilus sp. HMSC075B08. The sequence continues at coordinate 64,586 of NZ_KV820450.1, forward strand.
ATTTCTTTTTTCATAGGTGCAGGTCACAAGGTTTATAAGCTTGTCGTCTTCCTTTAACTCATAGCCTGTGTCGTAGACTGCATGACTTCTTATAAATTTATAAAAGTCCTGCCTCTTGTCAAAGGAAGAGAAATCCCTGGGGTCCAGCATAGTTTCGCCAGATATAATGCCGGCAAGGACTGCCTTTGTCTTTAATTTTGACCCTTCCCTATAAATCGTGAAGTCATCATGACAAGGCTGGCCCTTGAAGTCATTTAGGGACCCAAACATGGACCTGTTCTTTGTCATGTGACCATAAATAAGTACAAAGGGTTCATCTAATGAATTGTTTCTATAATCCAAAAAGATTGCCCCAAAAATATTTGTATCTCCATTAGCTGCAGTGCGAAGATATTTTTCATTATCTTCACACTGAACTAGTGGATAGTCAATACTTCCCTCTCCAGACTTTATCCAAGCGACTATGTCCTTGTTAAGAGTCTTTAAATGCTCAAAATCAATTTCGTCACTTTCGTCCTTTGAGGTATTTTCTATATCTAAATAGATTTCTTTTGACTTTTTGTCATCAGAAAGATTTTTGAAATATGAAAAGACCCTAGTGGCGAAGAAAATCGCCACAATAATTATTAAAATGTTTAATAAAATTTTTTGTCTTTTCATAATTAACCTCTTATCTTTCTAACTTTCTTCTAAAGAAGACTAGGACGCCAAGTAGGATTCCACTTAGATAAAGTCCCATGAGGTCTTCTCTCACACCAGTCTTAGGAATGTTGTTAGTGTCATTTCCTTCCCTAGGCACCTTCTTAAGGTCAGTGATTGTATTTTCACTTTCCTTATTTGGAGTTTTAATAAGATCTTCAGTTTCCTTTTTAGGTTCATCTGAAGGAGTCTTAGGTTCTTCAGGTTTTTCCGGTTCTTCCGGTGGTGTCTTAGGTTCTTCTGGTGGGTTCTTTGGATTTTCAGGTGGATTCTTAGGATCGTGAGGTGGTTCCTTTGGTTCTTCAGGTTTCTCAGGTTTTTCAGTATTCTTTGCCTTAAATACAAAACCAAGTTCGTCTTCGCCCTTGTCCATGATTTCAATTTTTACATCATAGCCATCTGCGTTAACTTCTTTGATTTCATACTTATAGTAAACCACTTCTTCAGTAACCTTTCCATCTTTATCAATACTTACAAACTTCTTGAAGATAGGAAGTCCGTTAACTTTATCTGTGAATGAATTACCTTCATTTGCAATAAGTTGATTTTTAAGTTTAGTTCTTTTTAGAACCTTTCCATCTTTATCAGTTTCAATTTGATAAATATCAAACCTAACCTCAGGTCTGTCCTTTTTGATTTCCTTGCCTTCTGTGTCAAAGAATTCTTTAAAGATCTTAAGGAATCTTTCCTTATCAAGATAAACCTTGACAGTGTTAGAACCCTCAACAGTGTTTTCTGCAATAAGGTCCTTGTCAGCCTTTGTTAAATCTTTAAGATTGAAGAAGTCCTTAGCATCGCCAAGTTCAACCCTTTCTCCATCTTTTCCAATGTAAATAACTTTTCCGTTTTCGATTTTAGCATCAAGTTCAGGAATCATCATTGGAATATCAAAGTACTTAGTTGCTCCTTCAGGGAAACCTTGTTTGCCAGATTTTAAAACTAGGCTTGTAACATCAGATAGTTTAGTAGATTTTTCTTTAATTGCTTTTTCAAGTTCTTCCTTAGTATAAGCTTTTTCACCAATCTTATAAGTTACTTCAAAACCTTCAAGATCAGAAGTAACAAAATCTCTAAGAACAGGTCTTAGGCCCTTATCCTTAACTTTAGGAAGTACATCTTCAATAGTTAGGTCAATATTTCTTGAAGTTTCTCCAGGAACTTGAACTATTCCTGATTTTTTAGTGTACTTAATCCTGTAGTTAAACTTGTCGCCAAACTTAAGCTCAGCACTGCCCTTAAACCATCCTTCTGACTTGTCAGCATCAACAACTTTCCCGTCCTTATCCAAGATTTGCAAGTATTTATTTACATCGCCGCTTGGACCTTCGTGGATATTTACCTTAGTCTTGCCAAAGTAGAATTTTGCCTTGTCACCAAAGGCACCGTGGTTAGTGTAGTCACTTCCAATAATGCCATCATCAAAGTCTTTGAATTTCTTCTTATCTACATATAAGTTTTGAAGTTTAAATGTAAATTGATTTGTAGAACCATGAGGTGCTTCAAAGTCAGGAAGCCAAGCGAGGATAGCTTGAACTTTATCGCCCTTCTTGATATTTGCATCATCAATAGCTTTTTTAAGGACTTCTGCTCTCTTCTTGTCGATTTCCTTATCTGATTTTAGAAGTTTTTGGTATTCAGCATATAGGTCGTCAGTGTAGGCATACTGGATTTGTCCCTTCCACTTGTTAAAGTCTTCATCGTATTCAAAGTCTTTGTTGGCACCATTTGCCATTAACTTTTTCCTATCAACTTCAAGACTTAATTTAGTTCCTTCTTTTACCTTGAAGATTTCTGGAAGGATATCAAGGATTAAGGAATTCTTGTATTCATAGTAGCCATTAGCTTTATAGCTTTCATCCTCAGCTTTAGCCTTAGCTTTTTCTTCTTCAGTCATTTCCTTGTTGTCTTTTTCAGGCTTAAGAGCATCGGATAAATCTCTTTGTTCCTTAGTCATCTTGTCAACAGTAACATCAATTGTAAAGTCAACAGATTTCTCAGCTTCATCACTAATATCAAGAGAAGAATCGCCTTCAACTTTTTTGTCTATGCCAGGTTTTTCTTCATCAGAAGTTGGATCATCAGGTGTGTAAGTTAACTCAAAGTCTGAGTCATTTTGTCCTTTTGCACCAAACTTGCCTGACTCTTCGCCTTCAGCTGGTAAGAAATCTTTTCCGGATTCTTGGATACAGTGTCCAATGATGCCATAACAACATTTACTCTTCCAGTCGCTTTCTTCTCCAAAAATACCTTCTTTTTGAGTAAGGACATCAAGTTTGTAGTTGGCAGAGTTGGCATATTTTGCCCTGTCATAACCCTTATTAGACATGTAGTAGGCTGCAAGATCAATAGATTTGCCCTCAAGCTTCTTATAGTCGTCTCTATTTGAATAGTCTTTGCCGAATTTTTCCTTAAATCTTTCTGCTATTGTTGAATGTTTTTCTCCGTTGCTAATATACCAATGGTTAATTGGTCCGCCTTTTTTGTTTTTAAGGCTTTCACCGTTAACAGCTAGGTCTTCGTAGTCAAGATCGCTGCCCTTTACAACAGAATATTTTTCCCAAGCATAGTTAGATTCATTACCTTCTTCAATTGTTACAAGAGGTTTGATTTTATCTTTTTTAGTATCATTAACTCTCTTGTAGGCTTCAGTCATGATTTCCCTATAATTAGCTTCGTCTTTTAAGTCAGCTTCTTTATATTTTTTATCGCCAATTCCGTTTTTTAAGATTTTTTCGACTTCAGCCTTTACATACATATCCTTGTTTGTAAGAGGTTTTCCAAATTCATCTGTGTAAGGAATGTCGATATCAGGAACTATAACAGAAGTTAGGCCAAACTTTTTAGTATTTTGTGGATTAATTGCCCCACCAATAGTGATGCCAGGCTTTAGTTCCATCCTAATAGCGTTGAAACGCATATCGTTATACTTATAGTCGCCCTTACTCTTATCAAGATAGATTAGAGGAAGCTTTTCAAGTTCTTCTACTAACTTTTTCTTAATATTTTCAAGAGCATCTTGTTTTTCTTGGCCTGTTAATTTTTTACCTTTAACTTCTTTTTCGTCAACTGCCTTCATAAGTTCTTCAAACTTATTAGTCAAGATTCCATAACAATTAGATTTTTCAGAATGGTATTTTTGGATGACATTATCAAAAGAAGTTTTAAAGTTATCAATACTATCTGTCTTGAGATTATCAAGCTCTTTAATAGTTTCGTTGATTTTTTCTTGGTAAGTCTTTTGAGCAGGACTGTAGAATTTGTTTAGTTTATCATCCTTAGGGTCATTTTTCTTATAAAAAGCATTTAAGACCTTAATTCTCACTTGCCCCTTAGACTTATCGCGAGTTATAACAAAATCAATACCATTTTTAGTGATTGTCACCGTATCTTTATCGCCAAGTTCATTGATGATTTCCTTGCCAGTCAACTTGAAATCTTCTCCAAGATCTCCAAATCTTCCTTCGATAAAGCTTGGGTTTACGCCTAATCTAATATTATCGATTTGGTCTAAGAAGAAGTAGGCATCAGAACCTTTAAATTTAGATTTTTCTAAAGCCTTTTCAGCATCTGCTAAAGCTTTTTTAGTTTTATCAGTAGAATTTTCTTCATCAGCTTTTTTAGCTGCATTGTAAGCTTTTTTTGCATCATCATAAGCTTTTTTATACTCATTCCACTTTTCTTCTGTATCATTGACGATTATCTCATCATACACAAGACGGTTGTCCATATTGTGGTCTTCCACAACAATTACATTGTCCTTGTTTTCTGGGAATAGACTGCCTTCAGAGTTATTAAAGCCAATTTCCCAAAGAAGTGAACGGTCGATTTCAACCTTGCGTCCATCTCTTTGAATTTCAAAAGATTTTTTATTATTTTCTTTATCTTCCGTTAAGACAAATTTTGCTCCCTTATAAAGTCTTCCAAGTTCTCCTTGTAGGATTTCAAGAAGATTAAGATTATCCTTGTTCTTTTCTTTATACTTTTCAAAGTCTTTCTTTAATTTTTCTTTCTTTTCTTCAGATTTTTCTTTGTTGATAGCTTCTCTTTTATCATTAGCATCTTTTTCTAGAATCAATAAGTCAGTTATTAACTTATCTCTTTGTCTGTCAGATAGATCTCTGTAGAAAAGATTAAAGAACCTATAATCTGGAGTTTGTTCCAGTTCCTCAGGATGATTCTTAAAGAAAGAAGTTTCTGTAACTTTTTCATTCTTTAGGGTAAAGAATTTGTCAATCCTTTTAGTTTCATCTTTTTCAGATGTGAAGATTGATTTTTCCTCCCACTTACCTTCTTTAGTCTTACTTGGCTCTTCATAAGTTGCCTTTACATCAGCGTGAAGATTGTAGACAATATTTTTTCCTGCTAAGAAGCCAGGGAATTTTAGTCCAAATTTTGCATTTTGGACAGCGTCAAAGATACTTGTTTCATCAGTAACTTTTTCTATTGCATCTTTGCCTTCTCCTAAAGTTTGAACAACTTTTGCAATCTTATCAACTGATAAGATGTCGTCACTAGCCTTAGGGTCTGGGTTTACATAGTAGTATCTTCCATTTTGAGATTTTTTAAGATAGGTTTTCTCACCTAGTGTGAAATAATCTTCTGGATTTGTGCTACCCTCGTAAACATCTTTTTTGTCTAAGTCTTTGATTTCCACATATTTTCCATCTTCAGACTTGTAAGAATTTTTTATTTTCTTATTTAAATCAAAGGATTTATAAGATTCTAGGAATTTATTTCCTTCTAACTTTCCATTTACACCTTCACCTTTTGTCGGCATAAACTTTCCTGCATTGTAGTAGTACTTATCTCCAACGATCTCGTATTTGTTATCAGCATCAACAACTTCATTTTGATTATTGACAAGTATTTGTTCATCTTTAGTAGAAACTTTTATTTCTTTGTCAGAAGATTTTCCTGAACTTACTTTTTCATCCTTAGTTTTACCTTTTTCAGCTGTAGCAACCTTTCTAGTGAAAGTATAGGTTCCATCACCTTCATTTGTAACTTCTACCTTCATCCTCTTGCCAAATTTATCAACGAGAGATAGGCCTTCCTTATATTCAAGTCCGTCGATTAAATAGCCGCCCTTGAATACTGGGTTTGTAACTATACGATAAGTTTTGCCGTCAACTATAACACTCTTGATTCCAGTGTTATTGCCTTCGACAACTTTTGTTGGGTCGTAAGTAACATCTGCTACTGTACCGTCAGAATTAATGACAATATCTCCAGCTTTTCCTTCGTAGTCTGATCCATTAAAGACCTTGCCATCCTTATCAAAGATAGCATTTTCTAGGATAGTTCCACCATAAGATTTTTGAGTATTTCCCTTTCCATCTTTAGTTTCAATAACTACCTGCTTGCCCTTTACTGTAGCACTTACATCAGGATCAGCCTTACCATCTTTATTGACAACATTGCCCTTAAAGACGTCGTATTCTTTAGTGTAAGAAGTTAACTTACCATCCTTAAAGATATAAGTTTTTTCGACTTCATTTCCTGTATCGTCTATTTCTTTAACAAGAACTTTTCCATCCTTATCAAATCTTCCAAGTTCTTGGCCGACTTTATAGAGCTTTCCGTCTTCAACCTTGAAAGTTTTATCTTCGCTTTCAAAGACTTCACCAGAAATAACGTCGTGGGATTTACCGTCTTTATCGACATAAACCTTCTTACCAGCATTTTCTAAAATAACATCAGTTAGTTCAGCTCCTGTAAGTTCTTTATCATCTTTATAAAGCTTTCCATCTTTTTCTACAAGATTTCCACCAAGAACTTTTGTATCAAGCTTTAGTTGGTATCTGCCATCTTCAAGCTTGTGATACTTTAGCCCTGATTTGTGAATCATTTCTGCAAAGTCACCGTTTTGATTCTTAGGAAGTGTGAAAGTAATATCAACTGAAGAAAGTGGAAGTGATTCCCCATTTCCTGAGTTAATAGTTACGTTGTCAATGTAAGTGTTGGACTTCTTTAGGTAAGTGAAGAAGTCAATTACCTTGTCTGTGTCACTTACAACCTTTGAATTTTCTGTCTTGCCTGCATCAACTTCTGGAATATTCTCTGGCTTTTCATCAGTATTTGATCCTGGGCCAGATACCCCAGCATCATCTTCATAACCTTTCTTAGTTATCCTGAATTTTTTTGTAACTGTTTCATTATTAAGCTTCATTTCAAGGTCGAATCCCTTGTGGAAGTCGCCCTTAAAGCCAGGCATATTGAAACGAAGTTGGGCAATACCAAAAGTCTTGTCACTATTTACAGTGAAGGAATAGGTTCCATCTTCATTTTTCACAAGTTCAACAGGTTCTCCATTTAGAAAGGCAAGATTACTTGCACTTCCTTCTGGAATAGAAGCACCTTGTTCTAAAGGCCTAATAGTGAAAGTAAAATTTTGTGGATCATCGTCTTTATTGATGTGAAGTAAAAGGTTGACGTCTGTATTGTCTGGGATGTAGTAAGTATTGTCATGTCCGTCATCTTCTTTTAATTCATCGCCAAGCTTTCCACCAACAAGTGGGAAGACTCTTACAGTAGGACTTCCATCTGTATAGGCAGGTTTTATATCCCCGCTATCTATACCATCTTTCAAGGCTTTTTCAGCATCTTCAAAAGCTTTTACAAGTTCTTGTAATTTTTCTGAAGTTGTTTCACGTGGATTATCAGGATTAAGTGCATCTTGTAATGCTTTCTTTGCATCGTTATAAGCCTTCAACTTATCCTGAGCATCTTCAGTAGCTCCGTCTTGCAGTCTTTTTACATCAACAGAATTGTTGATCTTTTTCTGTGCTTCCGTCTCATCAGACTCTAGGATACGAGGAACTTTAAAGTTTCCAAGCTCCTTATTTAAAGCGTCAAGTTTATCTTTGATTTTTTCAAGATCTTCAGCTTTTAAATCCTCTCTAGCTGCTTCTGCCTTTAGGTTTTCATACTCATCTTTTAGCCTGTAGTACTCTTTTGTTCTCTTTTCATCTGTGAATCGATTTAAAATTTCCTTATTTAGCTTTTCTGATGAGCCAAGAGCGTCAAGATACTTTTGATTGTATTCTTTTTGAAGTTCTGCTTTTTTTGCAGGATCTTTTTCACCTTCAATCTTCTTTGATAAGTCAGCTAAGTCTTTATTATTTGTGTCGACTTCTGGCTTGGATTCTGGCTTGGAATCTTCAGCTGGAGCTTCTGGTTTTTTCTTTTCTTCTTCCTTTGGCTCTTCAGTAGGATTTTCTTCTGTGGCTCCAGTTTCTCCAGCAGGCTTTTCTTCCTCTGTTTTTTCAGGTTTTTCTTCTGGAGTGTCAGCTTCTTCTACTTCAGTTTTGTCCTTTTGGGAAGGATTTGTTGAATCAGCTTGACCTTCTGTAGCTTTAGGATTATTTTCTGGAACTTCATTTTCAGAAGAAGCTTCAGAATTATCTACAGGGTCAGTTTTTTCTGTGACTTTAGGATCTTTTTCAGAGTCAGAGTTTTCTGTGCCCTCAGAATTATCTGCGACTTTAGATTCTTCTACAGCTTCAGAAGTTTCTGTGGCTTTAGAAGTATTTGAAGCGTCAGCTGTTGCTTCAGGCTCAGAAGGATTTTGCTTTTCATCTGAAGTATTTTCTTCAGTATTTCCTTCATCCTTAGCTTCTGTGTTTTGGTCTTTTGTTAAAACCTTTTCATTTGTGGGAGAGTTTTGTGAACTTTCACTAGCAACAGTATTATTCTTGTCACTAGATTCTTCTTCAGCATAAACTCCACCATGCACAAAGAATGTCAATATTAGAATAAAAAATAAGACATTTAGTTTCTTGTTCATTTTTCTCCCCTCCTTTCTTTTGTATATTAAGATAATAGAATTATCTCAATATTATTATACTCCAAAGGCCCTATATTTTGTAGCTATTAAGCCGATTTTATTCTGATAAAATACAAAAATGTTTTAGTTTTAATTAATAAAAATAAAAAATTAAAATTGATGGAGAAATCTTATAAAAAATTAAAAAGTTCAAAGCTTTATAACAAAATAAAATCCTATAAGTTTATTTTTATCGACTTAAAAGCTATTTATAAAATTTTGTTTATGATAATATATAGTAGTATTTGAAAACTTATAAATAAAAATTCTACTATATGGAGGATTTATGAAAATATTAAAAAGAGATAAGAGAGAGGTTGATTTCGACCATTTAAAGATAAAAAATGCCATCGAAAAAGCCTTTGACTCTGTGGGAAAAGATTATGTTGATTCTGTAATAGGCGCCTATGCCCTTGATATCAAAAATAGCTTACTAAAAAACTATGATCCAAAGAATCCTCCAACTGTTGAAGAGATTCAGGACCTAGTTGAGCTAAAGCTAATTGATGAAAAGGAAATTGAAGTTGTAAAGGCCTACATCCTTTACAGGAATAGACACTCTGAAGAGAGACAAATCTTGGACAAGTTCGCCAACTATATCACTGACGACAAGGTCCTAAAGATTTTGAAGTTTGTGAGAAAGAACTACGACCCAAAGGTTTACGAGCTTGAAAAACTTTACAAGAAGTTTGAATCCTTTGTGAAGAAGGACCAAAGTCAAGACGCCTATCTTTCTGAAATTATTAAGGCAGCAAGTGAACTTACTGACAAGGATGCCCCTAGGTGGGAATTTATTGCAGCCCTCTTCCTAAATTACGACCTTGAAAAGAAAATCAAGGCCAATCTGGAAGAGTTTAAGATCAATAATTTCTACGAAAAGATTGTCTTCTTAACTGAAAAGGGTCTTTATGGAGAATATATTTTAGAAAATTATTCTAAGGAAGAGATCCTTGAACTGGAAGAATATATTGATAATTCAAGAAACCATCTCTTAAATTATTCTGGCCTTGACCTTCTAATAAAAAGATATGTTATAAGGAGCCACGACGGCAGGTTTGTGGAATCAGTCCAAGAGATGTTTATGGGGATTGCCATGCACCTTGCCATACCTGAGGAAAACAGGATTTACTGGGCCAAGAAGTTCTACGACATTTATTCTAGCCTAAAGGTAACTGTTGCCACACCGACTATGTCCAACGCTAGAAAGCCTTACAACCAGCTTTCTTCTTGCTTTATTGACACAGTGCCAGACACTTTAAAGGGAATTTATCGTTCTATTGACAACTTTGCCCAAATTTCTAAGCACGGTGGCGGCATGGGACTTTACTTCGGCAAGGTTCGTGCCACCGGTTCTGACATCAGGGGCTTCAAGGGAGTTGCTGGTGGCGTTATAAGATGGATAAAGCTTGCCAATGACACTGCTGTTGCTGTTGACCAATTGGGAGTTCGTCAAGGTTCTGTTGCCTGCTATCTTGATGTTTGGCACAAGGACGTCCCAGAATTTTTACAACTTCGTACAAATAATGGTGACGACAGGATGAAGGCCCACGACATCTTTCCTGCTATTTCCTATCCAAATTTATTCTTTGAATTGGCAGAGAAAGACATCAATGCAACTTGGTATATGTTTGACCCTCACGAAGTCCTAGCAAAGAAGGGTTATGCCCTTGAGGACTTTTACGGCAAGGAATGGGAAGAAAAATACAGGGAATGTATTGAAGATGAGTCCATCTCCCGTCGTGAGATGTCTGTAAAGGACCTAGTTAGACTTATTATAAAGTCACTTACAGAAACTGGAACGCCTTTTGCCTTCTACAGGGACAATGTAAATGAGATGAACCCTAACAAGCACGTTGGCATGATTTATTCTTCAAATCTTTGTACAGAAATAATGCAAAATATGTCTGCCATTGAAACTCTTGAGACTACAATAGAAACTGAAGATGGGGACGAAGTTATTGTGACAAAGACTAAGCCAGGTGACTTTGTTGTTTGTAACCTTGCTTCTCTTGTGCTTGGAAATATTGACCTTGAAGATGACAAGGAACTAAAGGACATTGTTGCAACAACAGTAAGGGCCCTTGATAATGTTATCGACCTAAACTACTACCCAATCCCTTATGCCAAGGTGACAAACAGGAAGTACAGGTCTATAGGTCTTGGAACTTCTGGCTACCACCACGCTCTTGTCAAGGCTGGCATGGCCTTTTCTGATATAGATGAACACTTGAAGTGGGCAGACGACCTTTATGAAAGGATAAACTTCCACGCAGTTACTGCTTCTATGGAGATTGCCAAGGAGAAGGGGTCTTACGACTTCTTTGAAGGCTCTGATTGGGAGAATGGAAACTACTTCGATCTTCGTGACTACAAGGATGAAAAGTGGAATAAGCTTAGAGAAGATGTGAAGGCAAATGGCCTAAGAAATGGTTATATAATGGCAATTGCCCCAACAGGTTCAACTTCAATTATTGCCGCGACAAGTGCAGGAGTCGACCCAGTTATGAACAGGTACTTCCTAGAAGAGAAGAAGGGATCAATCCTTCCTAGGGTGGCACCAGACCTAACTCCACAAACTTTCTGGCTATATGAAAATGCCCACGAGCTTGACCAAAACTTTGTCATCGAGGCTGCTGCCATTAGGCAAAGGCACATTGACCAGGCTCAGTCCATTAACTTCTATATAACAACGGACTTCACAATGAGAAAGATCCTAAACCTTTATATCAAGGCAGCCAAGGAAAAGTTAAAGTCAGTTTATTATGTGAGAAGTAAGTCTCTAGAAGTTGAAGACTGCGACTATTGTGCATCATAAAATATTCTTAAGTGATAAATTTTTATGAAGTCACAAATTTTTATAAAGTCGTGATTTTTTGTGAGGTCACAGATTTTTGTTAAGTGATAAATATTTATAAAGTCATAGATTTTTGCAAAGTCCTAATTTTTTGCAAGGTCATGATTTTTTAAAAAGTCATAAAATTTTATAAAGTCATAAATTATTCTAAAATCGTAAAAATTATTAAAGGAGGAAATATGCAACTTTCAAAAAGAGGTCTCTTTAATGAAAAGGGAGACATTGAAACTTCCAAGAGGAGGGTCATCAACGGCAACACCACAAACCTAAATGACTTCAACAACTTGAAGTACAGCTGGACAAGTGACTGGTACCGTCAAGCCATGAACAACTTTTGGATACCAGAAGAAATTAACCTTTCCCAAGATGTGAAGGACTACAGGGAACTTGATAAACATGAGAAGACTGCCTACGACAAGATTTTATCTTTTTTGATTTATCTTGATTCACTGCAAACTGCTCAAATTCCAAAGCTACAATCCTATGTAACGGCAAATGAAATCAACCTTTGCCTTTCCATCCAGGGTTACCAAGAGTCCATCCACTCTCAGTCCTATTCCTACATCTTGGATACAATTTGTTCGCCAGAAGAGAGGGAAGAAATCCTCTACCAATACAAGGACGACGAAGTCCTCTTAAAGAGGAACAAATTTATTGGGGACCAATACCAAGACTTCTACGAAGATGAGAACTTGGACAACTTTATGAAGGCCCTAATTGCCAACTATATTCTTGAAGGGATTTACTTCTACTCAGGCTTCTCCTTCTTCTACAATCTTGGAAGGATGGGCAAGATGCCTGGCACAGTTTCTGAAATAAGATACATCAATAGGGACGAGAACACTCATCTTTGGCTCTTCAGGAGTATTATCCTTGAGATGAAAAAGGAACATCCAGAGATATTTACAGATGAGAATATAAAGAATTATAAAGAAATGCTTAAAAAGGGTGTTGAGGAAGAGATTGCTTGGGGTAAGTATGTCATAGGCGATGAAATTAAGGGTCTCAATGAAAAGATGATTGAAGATTACATCATGTACCTTGGCAACTTGCGTTCCAGAAATCTGGGTTTTGGCAACCTCTTTGATGAAAATATCGACGAGCCAGAATCAATGAAGTGGGTTAGCGAATACTCTGATCCTAACCAAATTAAGACAGACTTCTTTGAAGCAAGACCATCTGCATATTCCAAATCTTCTGTAATTGAAGATGACCTTTAATAATAAAGATATTTAAGCCGGATTTTTATCCGGTTTTTATTTTTAAAAAATTCATCCCTTAAGGAGGTTTATAAGATGGAAGACAAGGACAACAACAAGAGACCCAAGTATAATTTATTTAGGTACTACTTAATATCAATCTTGGCAGTCTTTGCCCTAAACTGGTTAATTTTGCCAATGGTAACCCAAAACAGCATAGAGGGTTCTTCTTATTCAGACTTTAGGAATAACTTGAGCCAGAATAAAATCGAAGAGGTAAGCTTTAAGCAAGATCAAATCCTCTACAAGCTTAAGGATGACAAAAAAATCTACAAGACTGGGAAGATGGAAGATCCAGAAATAGTTAAGGACCTTGAAGAAAAGGGTGTTGAATACTCTTCTGAAATTCCAGAAAAGCCAAGCTTATTTATGAATTTTATTATGACTTGGGGATTCCCAATCCTATTATTCTTCTTGCTACAAAGAGCAATGACTAAGAGGATGCAAAGCCTTGGCGGCGGTGGAATCCTTGGTGGCGGCAAGAAAATTAAAAAGTATGAACCAAGTGGCGAAACTGTAGACTTCGATGACGTTGCAGGTCAAGAGGAAGCAGAAGAGTCCCTGGTGGAAATCGTGGACTACTTAAAAAATCCAAAAAAATATACAGACATTGGGGCCAAGTGTCCTAAGGGAGCCCTATTAGTTGGCCCTCCAGGAACTGGTAAGACCCTACTTGCCAGGGCTGTAGCTGGAGAAAGTCACGTTCCCTTCTTCTCCATAGCAGGTTCTGAATTTGTGGAGATGTTTGCAGGTCGTGGAGCAGCAAAGGTTAGGGAACTCTTTGAAGAAGCAAAGAAGAATGCCCCATGTATAATTTTTATTGACGAAATTGACACAATTGGTAAGAAGAGAGATGCAGGTGGATTTTCTGGCAATGACGAAAGAGAACAAACTCTTAACCAACTCTTGACTGAGATGGACGGTTTTGACGGCAACATTGGAATAGTAATGCTTGCTGCAACTAATAGGCCAGAGATCCTTGACCCGGCACTTTTAAGACCGGGTAGGTTTGACAGACAAATAAGAGTTGAGCTTCCAAGTCTAAAGGACAGAATTGCAATCCTAAAGGTTCACGCAAGGTCCTACAAGATGGAAGAAGACATTGACTATTCACTTATTGCAAGGTCAACTGCTGGTGCCTCAGGTGCCCAACTTGCAAATATCTTAAACGAAGCTGCCCTTCGTGCAGTTAGGATGGGCCAAGACAAGGTTCGTCAAGAGGACATCCAAGAGTCCATAGAAGTTGTAATTGCAGGTGCTCAAAGAAAGCAAGATATACTTTCTCCAGAAGAAAAGAAGAGGGTGGCCTACCACGAAATTGGTCACGCCCTTGTTGCAGCCCTACAAACTGGATCTGAACCTGTGGAAAAAATTACAATTATCCCAAGGACTTCAGGTGCTCTTGGCTACACAATGCAGGTGCCAAAGGATGAAAAGAATCTCTACACAAGAGAAGACTTGATCAATCACATCACAACTCTTTGTGGTGGACGTGCAGCAGAAGAAGTTATCTTTAACGAAGTTTCAACTGGCGCTGCCAACGACATTGAGAAGGCAACAGAGACTGCAAGGTCCATGATCACCCAATATGGTATGGCTGAGGAGTTTGGCATGGTTAAGTTCCAAGACTCTGGTTCAAGATACATGGGCGACAATGGAAACATGAACTGTTCTGAAGAAACTAGAAAAGAAGTTGACGACCTAATGGTGAAGATTGTGAAATCTGCCCAAGACAATGCAAGAAAATTAATTGCAGACAACAGGGATGCCATGAAGGAACTTTCTGAATTCTTGTTAGAAGAGGAAACAATAACTGGTAAGCAGTTTATGGAAATCCTATCAAAGTACAAGAACTTTGATGAAGAATAAGATTATATAAGAAGGTGGCTTAGGGCCGCCTTTTTTGTTTTCAGAAATTTTTCAAGGGTAAAACTAATTATAGTTAGAAAAATTTAGAGAAAGAAAAGGAGATGAATATGGGATTATTAGTAGAAGGTAAATGGGTTGACCAATGGTATGACACAGAGTCAACTGGAGGAAAGTTTGTGAGAAAGGACTCTTCCTTTAGGGACTGGATAACAAAAGACGGAAAAATAGATGATGAGGACAGGAAGGCCTATCCAGCAGAAAAGGGAAGATACCATCTTTATGTTTCACTGGCTTGTCCTTGGGCAGCAAGGACCCTGATGGTTAGGAAGCTAAAGGGACTAGAAGACATTGTTGGCCTTTCAATTGTGAGTCCTCTTATGTATGACAAGGGTTGGACCTTTGGAGACTATCCAGGTGCAACAGAGGACAAGGTCCATGGCTTTAAGTGCCTTCATGAACTTTACACTCATGTGAAGCCCGACTACACAGGCAGGGTAACTGTGCCAGTTTTATATGATACTAAAGAAGAGAAAATCGTAAACAATGAATCTTCTGAAATAATTAGAATCTTCAACCATGCCTTTGACGACTTGGGGGCGAAGGAAGGCGACTTTTATCCAGAAGAGCTTAGGGATGAGATAGATGAGATAAATGACTTTGTCTACGACAGGATCAACAACGGAGTTTACAAGGCTGGTTTTGCAACTAAGCAAGAAGTCTACCAAGAAGAAGCGAAAAATGTATTTGATGCCCTAGATAAAATTGAAGAAATCTTATCAAAGAATAAATATTTAGTTGGCGACAGGTTTACTGAAGTAGACATAAGACTCTTCACAACCCTAGTTCGCTTTGACCCAGTTTATTTTGGTCACTTTAAGTGCAACATCAGACCTCTCACTTCTTATGAAAATATTTGGAGATACACAAGGGAAATTTACAATATGGAGGGTCTAGCAGAGACAGTGGACTTAGACCACATCAAGACCCACTACTATATGTCACACGATTTGATAAATCCAAATAAGATAGTGCCAGTAGGTCCAGAGATAGACTTCTCACTTTAAGAGAAAATTTAAAAATTCAATAAAGCAAAAAAAGAATCCTAGGTTTTCAAGCCTAGGATTTTTCTATTTACCAAGTATTATTAACTTATTTATCAAGTTTTGAAATTATTTGTGCCACTTCTGCCCTTGTTAAGTTTGCCTTAGGTGAGAACTTGTTATTTGAGGTTCCACTTAGGATTCCCTTGTTAGCTAGGAATTCAACTTCGCCAAAGGCCCAGTCAGAGATTTCCTTTTCGTCGTCAAAGACAATTAATTGTAGAGTTGTAACATCATCGCCCATTAGTTTTAGATAAGATCCCAAAGTGTAGGCCATCTCTTCACGAGTAATATTTTCATTAGCAAGAGCTTTTGAAGTCTTAGGAAGAAGTTTATTTTCTACGGCCCAGTTCATGTATTCAGTGTAGAACTTGCCTGCTTCAATGTTCTTGTCCTTAACTTCAGCATATTTCTTTGTGTCAACCTTGCCAAGTCTGCCAAGGATAGTTATGAATTCTCCTCTAGTGATTTTTTCATTTGGAGAGAATTTTAGGTCAGATGTGCCAACCATTAACTTCTTGTTGATGGCATCAATAATAGGTTTTCTTGCCCAGTGGTCGATTAAGTCAGCCTTAGAAACTTGTGAAAGTTCCTTTTGAAGTCCTTTTTCCATGTCAAAGGCTTCTTTTTCCCATTCCATAGTCTTAGTAGTAGAGAATTCTGCTGCCTTAGCCTTGTCTTTAGAGTAAAGTTCAATCCATTCCTTTTCAACTTGAGGAAGTTCTTTCATAATCTTATCTTCAAAATCTGTAACAGTCTTTCTTGTTGATTCTCCAAGGGCTTCCCTGTTTCCAGATACTAGGTCGTTAACAGATGAGCCAACCCAGTAATAAGAGTTTGGATCATAAACTGGAGAATTATTTTTTGCTTCAGGAGTAGAGTCGTTGATGTCAGGGAAAATTGGAACCCAAGGAATATTAAGTGGACTTCCTAGAGTCATCCACATAAGACCTGGAGCTTCCTTTGGATAGCCTTCCTTGATTTGGAAGATGTGGGCTTGCATTGTGTTAATAGATCCAATTGGTCTCTTGTGAGTCTTAGGATTTGCCTTTCTTTCAGCCTTGTTGTCTGATGGAGTGTATTCAGTTCCATCAAGTCTATTTCTAAAGACATTTAGGGCGTGAGTTATGTCAATTTTTTCGCTGCCTTCTGACAAGTCATTTAACAAGTCAAATCTTTCTGCATCGTAAGGAACTTTTGAGTTAGGGTCAAGGTCGTGGATACCAGACCAAACTCTTGAACGTGATGAGTCTGCAATTTCTTTTGGACCATAAGATCCTGCCATGTCCATAAGGCCGTCAGCAGTTTCCTTATAAGTCTTTGCCTTCTTTGCAACTTCAACAATGTCCTTAGATGCAATTACATTTTCCTTGTCATTAAGGTCAACTCCACCTAGCCAATAATCGTTAGGGAAGATACTAAACTTGTCAGCAGGATATTTAATGGCAACATATTGGTGGCCAGTGTAAATTTCCATGTACCAAACTTCGTCTTGGTCGCCAAAGGCAACAATGTCGCCCATGGATGCACCTTGTTCATCAATAGTTTGTGCAAGAAGTTCAATTGCACCCCTAGCTGATCTTGCGTGAGCAAGTAAGAAAGTAGTCATGCTGGCTTCATTGACACCATCTTTTACAAAGGGATCAGCCTTTAAAACTTCATCTGATGGGTCAGCAGAAACTGTACAGAAAATACCTACGCCTGCTTCGTTGTAGCCAGCTGCATCATAGACACCTTGTTCCATGTCTTTTGGCTTCTTAGATGAGTCTGGAGTTGAGAAGAACTTTAGTGAGTCTTCCTTGTGTATGTATGTAAATCCGTTGTTTACGTCAACTAACTTGTCGCCCTTTTTGATTTCTCCACGTGGGTGAGTTACAAGTCTCATAGTCCTATTTCTTTGGTAGTCTTCAGTCCTTCCAAAGATAAAAGAACCATCAGTAGTTAGGTCCTTGCCGACAATAATACCAGTGCAGGCAAAAGTTGGCACCGCCATGGATAAAACCATGCTAGATGCAAGTCCTGCAATCAATAATCTCTTCTTGCTATTTTTCATAATTACCTCCTTGCCCTCATTAGTAAAATGTTTGCTTTCTCTATAAATGAATAATGAGAGCGTTTTTATAAATATAAATTAACACCTTATAATATAATTAGTCAATGTTTTAATTTTGTACTAAATTTTTTCGATATAACACTTAAAAGCAACAAAGAAAAATCTGCAAGATAACTTGCAGACTCTCTTATTTTTTAATCTTTAATTTTGAAATCAAGAGGCATACGAGCATGCCTAGGGAGGCAATAACCACTATTGCTCCACCTGGTTTTAGGTCAAAGTAGTAGGAGAGGATGACCCCACTTAGGGTGTAAAGGACTCCAAGAACCAGAGTATTAAGGAAGGTTGCCTTGTAGGATTTACTTATTAAGAGGGATGATGCCACAGGCAAAACTATAAGTGATGTTACCATGAGGGCCCCAATTATTTTGGCTGAAAGGGCAATTGTAAGGGCAGATAAAAGTGTGAATATTGAATTAATTCTTCTTACATTTACCCCGCTCATCTTTGCAAGTTGGGGATCAACTGCAATGGAGAGGAGGCCAAAATAGTAAATCAATGAGATTGCCACCACAAGTATAAAGGTTATTAGGACTATTATAAGGTCGGCCCTTGATACTGATGCAATGCTACCAAAAAGATAGGCATCAAAGCTGCTTCCTCCTGGAGAAAAGTCTGACAAGAGGGCGGCAAGTCCTAGCCCCATTGATGTTATTATGGCAGTTGCCATGTCACCAAATTGGGGGAATTTCTTCCTAATTTTTTCAATGGAGAAGGCTCCAATGACACAGGCAAAGATGGCACCAATTAGTGGATTAATGGAGAGGATTAGTCCTAAAGCAACTCCAGCCAGTGAAACGTGAGATAGGGCATCCCCCATCATAGAAGTTCCACGATTTACTATGACAATTCCAATTAAGGGAATGATTATAGAAATCATAAGGGAAACTAAGAGGGTTCTAATCATAAAGCTATACTGTAACAAGTTCAAGACCTCCCTTCTTTAGTTCGTAAAATTTATCCATTTGTAAATTATTTTTCACCCAGTCTAGTTCGTGGGTTATTAAAATTATGGAAACGTCAAAATTTTTGTTTAAGTCTTCAAGGCTTTTGGCGAAGTGTCTCTTTGAAGCTTCGTCAACTCCAGAGGTTGGCTCGTCAAAAATTAAAATTTCTGGATTATTCATTAGGGCCCTTGTGATTACAACCCTTTGTCTCAACCCACCAGACAGATCTCTTAGGGGATAATCTGCGTATTTTTCAAGGTTCATCTTCTTTAAAAGTTCCATAGTTTTATCGTAGTGGATCTTTCTTGGAATCTTTATCATTCCCATGCTTTCATAAAGCTGGAGGGTCACAAGCTCCTTGACAGAAATTGGAAAGTTATATAAATTTTCCTTTTGTGATTGGGGAACGTAGCCAATTTTTTTAAGTGAATTAATATTTAAGTCTTCTTCAAAAATTTTTATTTGGCCAGATTTTAGTTTAAGTTCTCCAATAATTACTTTTATTAAAGTTGTCTTGCCAACTCCATTGCCACCAATTATAGTTATTTTCTCCTTGTTCATCAGGGTCAGGTTTAAGTCCCTAAGGACTGGATCCCTATCGTAGGCAAAGTTGGCATTTTTTATTTCAATAGCCTTCATAAGTCACCTCAATGATTCGTATATATTTTTCAAGTTGTATTCCATCATATCTATAAAATCTTCTCCAATATCTTTTTCAATATCCCTGTTAATGTATTCCATGGATATTAGGCCCCTTAGGTCAGCGTCAATTTCTTCCGCAATTATGTCAGATCCGTTTTTTGGCATCCCATATTCATAAAAAATTGTGTTGATATTTCTATCTCTTGCGTCGTCTATGGCCCTTGTGATTTTCTTTATACTTGGAGAATCTGTACTTGTGAGACCTTGGAGAGGATATTGGATGAGGTCAAAGTCCTTAGCTAGGTAGGCAAAGGCAAAGTGACTCACAATAAACTCCTTCCTCTCAGTTTCCTTAAAGAGGTCCCTGTACTTGTAGTCAAGTTCTGTAAGCTTTCTCAAGGTCTTGGAAGCATTCTTCCTGTAGAGGTTTTTATTTTCTGGATAGAGTTTTGACATCTTGTACTCAATATCATTTACATACCTCTTGGCATTTCTAATACTCATCCAAGAGTGAGGATCGTAGGTAATCTTGTCCTCGCTAGTAGTTGAGGTATCACGAAGGACATGGAGCTTCATGGGGTCGCCATGGGCATCAAGCATCTTATATGAAAGGAGGTCTGTGGAAATTCTGTCGCTAAACATAATCCACCTTCCCTTCTTAGGAAGCTTGTAATAAATTTCTCCATGCTCGTGGCCCATTTCAAGCTTGTAAGTCTTCCTGTCCTCGATCTTAATTAAAGATTTTTGCGGAACATCTTGGCCAGGGTCTTCCATGATCTTTCGTCCCATCTTAACAAGGTCCTTTTCAGAGTAGTCCTTGTCGCAATAGAGGAAGGCAATCCTCATGTTGTCTTCGTGGGTGTGACCAAAGTCAAAGGAGTAGGTTTTCTTGTCAAAGTCGCCAGCCACCATATATTGGAAGTCTCCAATGGCAGCAGCCCCCTTGTAGGAAATTAAATTTACCCCACTGGCAAGATTTAGGACATCCAAATTTGGAAGAGTATTTGTAATAGAGTCTGCCCAGTGTTCCAAGTTGGCCCCATTTATAATTAACAAGTCAGAGTTTGACAGGTCCCTTATCCTTCTTGGAGTAGGTTCCCAGAGATGGGGGTCCTGGTTTTTTGGCATGAGGATCCTTAGGTCCACAGTGTCTCCAACTACACTTTTAGTTAAGCTGTAGACTGGATAAAAGGAAGTGTAGACGACAGGTTTTGCCTTATCATCCTTTTCTGCCTTACAGGCAACTAGAGAAAAAGCCAAGAGAAATACAGTCATAATTTTTATTATTTTTGACATAAAGTCTCCTTTCTCTTAAAAAAATTTATCCCCGATGAAACATCGAGGATAGGAAATATAGAAATATTATTCAGCAACTTCTACATAAACTTGGTCGATAGTTACTGTTGGACTAACAAAGGTTGGATACCAGTCGTCTTTAGCTAACATCTCTTCAGCACTTGCACCAACTCTTAGGTGGAAGTGTGGCATGTGATCTTCGCCATGAACTGGCATTAATAAAATTGTTGGATATTTTCCATTAGAAGAAAACTCGTACCAATAAAGAGTTTTTCCACCGTGTTCCATTGGGTGTTTGTCTACAAGTTTGTAGTCAGCCTTGTCAATTTCGTCTCCTTCAGGTCCAGTTAAGAAAGTTATGCTATCGCCATCAACCTTTAGGGCTCCAAAGTCAACTGCAACGTGGTCGGCAAAATTCTTTTTAGCTTCTTCTTCAGTAATATTGTCTCTCTTGGCAACTTCTTCGTAAGCTCCCTTTAGACCAGGATCATCAAGATAGTTGGCGATGTTATTCCATTCTCCGTCCCAGTCAGCAAGAGCAACTTCATCAGCAGCCTTGTCTTCATTCTTAGCTTCTACATTTTGTTCAACCTTAGCCTTATTTTCCACAGGCTCTTCCTTTGTATCTTCTTTGTTACAAGCAACAAGAAGAGTTGCAGATAGGGCTAATACGCCAAGTGACAGTCTAAATTTTTTATTCATAATTCCTCCTTAATATAAGTTGTGTAATATTTTGTGAAGAATTTAAAGAAATTAGTAAAGAGTTTTATTCTATGGAAGGATTGCAAAATATTCACAACATGTAAATGATTTGTATTATCATTTTATAGAACTAGTATAACAAGCATAAGATTTTTATTTTAAAGAATTTATTTAAATTTATTTAATAAATGCGAAAGATTATTGTTTAGAAAATAAATTATTATTATAAAATTTATTAACTTTGCTTATAAAACTAATTTAAAATCAAAGCAAGACCTTGAAAGTAAAAAAAGATTTGAAGCATAAACCCCTCTCCCAAAAGAGACTTCAAGAAGTCTTTCTATTTATTTGTTTTATTTGTTAATTTTTGGGTAAATGTAAGCTAGGTGATAATATGAAAAATATTAAAGTTATTTATCTTGCAGGTGGATGCTTTTGGGGAACTGAAGGTTACTTCAAGAGATTAAGTGGAATAAAGAAGACTATTGTTGGTTATGCCAATGGACTTAGTGATGAAACAAATTATGAATCTGTGGCAAGGACTGACCACGCAGAGACTGTAAAAATTTATTACGACTTCTCTCGCATTTCTCTTACAGAGATTCTCCTCCACTATTTTAGGATTATTGATCCCAAGTCTATTAATAGGCAAGGCAATGATATTGGAAGACAGTATAGGACGGGAATTTATTGGGAAGAAGGCGACAGTGAGTCAGAAGAAATAGTAAGAGACTTCATGGCCTATGAGGAAGAAAAACTTGGCAAGTTAGCAGTGGAAACTTCTGTCTTAAAAAATTTTGTAAAGGCAGAGGACTACCACCAAGACTATCTCGACAAGAATCCTATGGGCTATTGTCACGTCAACTTGAGCTTGGCAGAAGATCCAATAATTAATGACGACAGAGAATTTTTAAATAAGAGCAAGAGAGAAGAGCTTGATGACATTTCTTATGATGTCATGGCCAATTCTGGAACTGAAAGACCCTTCACAAGTGATTTAAATGATGAATACAGGAAGGGAATCTATGTTGATAAACTTTCAAGAAAACCCCTCTTTGTATCCTCAGATAAGTTTGATGCAGGATGCGGTTGGCCGTCCTTCTCAAGACCAATCATCTCAACCTATCTTGATGAAGAAGTTGATACTTCTTATGGAATGGTGAGGACGGAAGTGAGATCTAAGTCATCAGACTCCCACCTTGGCCACGTCTTTCCCGACGGACCAGCTGACATGGGTGGACTTAGGTATTGCATCAATGGTGCAGCTTTAGACTTCATTCCCTATGAAGACATGGATGAGGAAGGCTACTCCGACTACAAGATTTTTGTAAAATAAAGATTATAAATTTAATAAATATAAATTTTAGGGACCTATTTTAAGTTTGGGTCCCTTTTATTGTATAAACAATTTTTAATTAATAGAAAACCCGAAAACTTATAAGAAAAAGGATAAAACAGGAAATAAAAATGATTTCCTAATAACAAGCTTAAAACATCAGCACTTCAATCTGTGAAATTAGTAATTGAAAAAGACAATTTATTGTGATAATCTAATTATTAAGGAAAACAATTCCAAATATAAAAAAGGAGGTGGAAAAGATGTTTTATTCAGAAGAAGTTTTGGAAAAAGCCCTCAGACTTGGTAGAAAATACCTACACGAAGGGGCTGTTGCAGATTACATTCCAGAACTCGCTAGGGTAGATGCAAACAAGCTTGCTATTTCTACAATTGAAGATGGAAATATCTATAGTGTTGGGGATTCTAAGGTTAGGTTTTCTATCCAGTCAATTATAAAGGTTATCCTTTATGCAATGGCCATGGAAAACTATAAGGTTTCAGAACTTAAGAAATATGTTGGTGTTAGACCGTCTGCAAAACCCTTTAACTCTGTAATCGAGCTTGAGCTTTCAGAAAAGAAGATACCAGTCAATCCCTTTATCAATGCTGGCGCAATTATTATAGTAGCTATTTTATATAATGTTTATAGAGAAAAAACCTTTGATGTAATACTTGAAAAGGCTAGCGAATTTTTAGGTGAAGAAGTTGATTACAGCAGGGAAATTGCCCAGTCAGAAAAGGAATCTTCCTTTACAAATAGGACCCTAATCTACTTGATGTTAGCTAAGGGAATTCTGCCAAGTGACACAAAAGTTGAAGAGGTATTGGATACATATTTTAAAGCCTGTTCAATTCTTGTAAACACAGAAAACTTGGCTCACATGTCCTATGTTATCTCAAATGATGGCGTGGACCTAGAAGGAAAAGAAGTGATAACTCCAAATGAAGCAAGAGTACTAAGATCTCTAATGGCAACTTGTGGTACCTATGACTACTCAGGTGACTTCGCCATAAGAGTTGGACTCCCTGCCAAATCAGGAGTTGGTGGCGGAATTGTAACTGCTTCCAAAAACAAAACAGGCCTTGCAGTCTATGCTCCAAGACTTGACACTCATGGTAACTCCTACTCTGGAGTTAGGATGTTAGAATATTTATCAAAAGAACTAGACTTATCGATTTATTAGAGGAGTAAAAAATGAGAGAATTATTATCAGCCGTCAACGGCGTCTTATATTATCCAATACTAATTATAGTATTACTTGCCTGTGGATTTTATTTCACATTTAGGACAAAATTCGTACAATTTTCATTATTTAAAGAAGCTTTTAGAGTTATTTCAGAAAAACCAGAAGGAGAAGACGACGTATCTTCCTTCCAAGCACTTATGGTATCAACAGCATCAAGAGTTGGTACAGGTAATATAGTTGGTGTTGCCAATGCAATTTGCCTTGGTGGACCTGGTGCAGTATTTTGGATGTGGATCATAGCACTAATTGGTAGTGCTTCGGCCTTTATCGAATCAACACTTGCACAAATTTATAAAAAACGTGGTGATGACGGAGTATCCTATGGTGGACCTTCTTACTACATAGAAAATGCCATTGGATCAAGAGGACTTGGAGTTCTATTTGCAATAGCACTTATTGCAACTTATGCAGTTGGATTTAACATGCTTGCATCCTTTAACCTTCAAGACTCCTTTAGAGTTTATGATTTCTACGTACCAGGAAAAACTTCTTGGATTATAGGTGCAGTTCTTGCCATAATAGCAGGATATTGTATTCTTGGTGGTGGAAAGAGAATTATAAAGTACACATCTTTACTAGTTCCAGTAATGGGCGTTATCTTCGTTATTATGGCCCTTGTAATGATAATTATAAATGCAAAAAATATTCCAGCAATGTTTGGTATGATTTTTGAAGATGCTTTTAACTTTAAGGCAATCTTCGGTGGAGTTGCAGGTTCAGCCCTAGTACAAGGTATTAAGAGGGGACTTTATTCCAACGAAGCTGGTATGGGTTCTGCTCCAAACGCAGCAGCATCAGCATCAGTTTCTCACCCTGTTAAACAAGGTTTAGTACAAATGATTTCTGTATTTCTTGATACAATTGTTATCTGTTCTGCAACAGCATTTATGTCACTTGCATCAGGAATAACTCCAACAGAAGAATTAGCAGGAGCTCCATTTGTTCAAGCATCACTTTCAACAGTATTTGGAAAATATGGTAATTTATTTATCACAATTTCACTTGCCCTATTTGCCTTTACAACACTTCTTGGTAACCTATACTATGTTGACTCTTGCTTAACATATCTTAACAAGAAGATTCCTTCAAAGACATTTATGCTTTGCTACAGAATTATAGCAATCGTCCTAATCTTTGTAGGAGCAGGAATTGAAATGTCACTTGCATGGGACATCGCTGACTTCTTAATGGGAGTTATGTGCTTAATCAACATTCCATCAATTATTATCCTTGGTGGAACAGCCCTTAAGGCTCTTGACGACTACAAGAAACAAAGAGCAGAAGATAAGAACCCAGTATTCAAGGCAAATGCTATTGGCATTGATACTTCAAAATTAGACTACTGGAAATAAGTAGAAAATAATAGAATAATTTATTAATGGATCTAAGTTAGCTTAGGTCCATTTTTTATAAGTTTTATTACGGTTAAAAAAATAGAAAATGCCTGAGAGGGGGGTAAGTCTCTGGCATCTTTTACATTAAAATATTTATAATTTTCTCTTGGGCCTCTTTGCCTTCTGGGAAGATTGACAAGAGTGGATAGCAGTGGCAAAGTCCCTCTCCCACTATTATCTTGTAAGGAGCCCCATATTTTTTTAGGGATTCTTCAAAAAGTGGTGCAAAGGCATAGATCACTTCGTAAGACCCATAGTAAAGATAGGTCATAGGGAAGTTACTAAAGTCTCCCCTGTAGGGATAAAGCATGTAGTCAGGGATGCTTTCTCCCTTAGTCATAATTTCTCGCGCAGTGTCAAAATACTTGTAGTCAACTATTATGTCCTTCTTGTTTAATTCCTTAAGCCTCTCCATGTCAAGGTCCTGAGATAGACAGCCGCCGGCAGATGATGCTATGATTTCTCTTGGCATTTTCAAGTTCAACTTATTTGAGTTTATATAAAGGCCGAGACCCAGGGCGAGTGATGCTCCGGATGAAAATCCTAGAAGAGAAATAGGTTCTTCCCCATAGGTATTTACCATATCTTCATAGACCTCGACTGTTGCAGAATAAGTTTCTACTATGGTCTTGTCAATGCAAAGGGGATAAAAATAAAACCAGACGTCTTTTCCAGTCTCGCGACAAATTTTCTTGGCAAGACTTAAGTCCCTCTTGTCGGGATTTGTTATGTAGCCACCGCCAAAAAGGTACAAAATTGCCCCGGGATTTTTATTTTTTGAATGTATTACAATTAATCTTTGGGACAAAAAAGTCCTATCCTCATAATAAATATCAGCTTCATATTTTAGCTTGAAGCTTGGCTTTTGATTTTGTCTTCTGGCATAATTTAAAATCTTATCCTTTGGCAAGAGAAAAATTTTTTTAATTCTAAGTGCCCTTACTAGACCTGCTATAACTTTATAAGAAACGCTCATAACAACCTCCTATTTTCAAAAAATCATATCACTTTAACAGGAAAAAGATTAAAAATTTTAAGAAAAAGACTCTTCAAAATAAATTTTTTATAAAAATTATGAAAAAGTCCTCCGCAACCAAAAGTTGCGGCCCATTTGCTTGTTAGATAAGGATATTTTTGTTATTATTTCATACATAAATGAATTTACAGATATAAAAAGCGAGTGAAAATTATGTATGGAGAAAAAATAAAAACTAAGAGGAGAGAATTAAATCTTTCCCAAGAAGATCTTGCCAATAAACTTTTTGTGACGAGACAGGCCATATCTAAGTGGGAAAATGACAAGGCCACACCAACAATGACTAACCTAAGGGAACTTTCTGAAGTCTTTGGAGTGGACATGGCTTATTTTATTGGCGAAGCTGATGGTGAAAAGAAATTAGATAATAATAAAGAAGAAACAGATGAAGTTGAAGAAATAAAAGAAGAAAAGCTAAGCAAGAAAAGAATAATTGGCAAGGGACTTTGGGACATCTTTATCTATGCCTGCCTTTGCATCATAGGGATTTTCTTTTACTCAGTCTATTATTATCTATTCATGGAAAGACTTTTGGAGAAAGACCCAAGTCAGATGCCCTACCTAATTTTATCAATCTATATGGTAATTGCAGTTATAGCCTTTCCCCAAGCCTATAAGTTTGTAGAAGAAAAAATAGATGGCCTTGAATACAATTTATTCTCAAAAGTAGTCCTTCCAGTTGTTTACATTATTTCGCCCATTATAGTTGCACATTATATTATAAAAAAGAAAAACTAAGTCCACCAAAGTCGGTGGACTTTTTGCTTGGGAAATAAAAAATAGTCCTGAAGCTCTTTATATGTTAAAATATGAATCATGGAGGTGTTTACATGGATACCAGTCGACCCTGGAAAATATGTACATGCCTAAGCGATAAAGAAACTCTTGTGAGTAAGAGCTAGATAATTTAGTTTTCACAAATCTTTATCGCTAGGCAGCGAATTTTTATGCAAAATTTATTTGTTTGCAAAAAATAGGAGGATTTATGAACAACTTAGATAGAGAAAAATTAAAGCACTTGCAAGAAAAGATCAACAGGATGGACCCTGTTGATATAGCAGAGAACTTAGAAGAACTATCCAAAGAAGATGTGGCAATTTGGATAAAACTCCTAAAAAAGGACCTTTTGGCAGACGCCTTTTCTCTCTTGCCAAGAGATAAGAAGATTGAAATGATAGGTTCACTTTCTGAAGATAGGATCATGAGTCTTATGAAGGAACTTGAAGAAGACGAGGTAGTAGATACCTTGCAAGAGCTTCCTGCCAACATGGTGAGAAAGCTCATGTACCAATACATCGAAGAGGATAGAAGACCAATTATAAACGAACTTCTAGGCTTTCCTAAGGAGTCCGTTGGTTCCATCATGTCAGTTGGTTTTATCTTTGTTAAATCAACAGCTACGCCAACACAGGCTTTAGAGAAAATTATTCATTCAGACTTAGATGCAGACAGGCTAGAACAAGTTTGGGTTACAAACGAATCTTTACTTTTGATAGGTTATGTAAACCTAGCCGACCTTCTTCGTAATAGGGACAAGAAAATTGAAGAATTTATGCACCAAATCAATGCCAGCGTCTATGCAACAGATGACCAAGAAGTTGTTGCTAAGTTAGCCTTCAAGTACGACTTATCAGAAATTCCTGTAACAGATTCTGAAGGTAGACTTGTGGGTATCGTCCCAGCAGAATGGGCCATCGACGTTATGCACGAAGAGTATGAAGAAGACTTGGGTAACATCCACGGTATTAGCGAGTCATCACCAGAGCACTATTGGGACAAGTCAGTCCTAAGACTTGCCAAAGACAGGACAATGTGGCTTATAATTTGTCTTGTTACAGCAACTTTTACAAGTTTTATAATAAAAAGATATGAGACCCTCTTGGCATCATCAGTTGCTCTTGCAGCCTATATCCCAATGCTAATGGACTCAGGTGGAAACGCAGGTACACAATCATCAACAACAGTAATCCGTGGAATCTACACAGGAGAAATTGAATTCAAAGAATTTGTACAAGTTATGTTTAAGGAACTCCGCATTGGATTAATAGTTGGAGCTGTCCTTGTGGCAGTAAATATAGTTAGGATGTCTATCCTCGACAGTGTGGGAATAGGAGTTACCCTAACAGTTTCAGTGACTCTACTTACTACAATAGTCCTATCAAAGATTATTGGAGGGATTCTTCCCCTAATTGCAGAAAAAATAAACGTGGACCCAACAATAATGGCGGGACCACTTATCACAACAATAGTAGATACTTTGGTATTATTTGTATATTTTGAAATAGCAACAATGTTAATTGGTGTTTAAAAATTAATAAAAAGAATTTTCGGAAGTAAGTTATTAATAGTTATAACTTACTTCTTTTTATTATTTGAAAAATTAATGTTATAAAAGGCTATATGAGTGATAAAATACAAAAGTTATATTGAAAAAACACTTGTAATTTAATATAATAAAAGAATAAAGAAAACGTTAACTTAAGACTTATGTATCAGTGTAATTGTATTAATGTGTTTTAAAAAATAAGGAGGAAAAAATGAAGTACACAAGAAAAAGAAAGTTTAAAGACTTTCTAAAACAAGGAATTTGCGGACTTTTAGCATTTATGATGCTAATTACTGCTTTTCCATTACAAGTCCTAGCAGGAGACTTAAATTATGACAAAACAAGAATCACTTCTCAGCAGGATTTAAACAAAGAACCTGTAACAGTTATGCAGGCAGGGGGAAAAGAAGCTGAAGAAATCGTGAAAAATCCTGATATGCCAAAGCTTTACACCATGCGTGCAGACTATAAGCTGCCACGTAATGATGAAGAAGTCATTGGTTATCAGCCCTATATAGCTACTGTCGGTGACGATGAATATACATACACTGACTTTGAAAGCAATGAAGAGCAAAAAGTTTTAACAGGCGAAGAAAAATCTAAGATAAAGAAAAAAATTGATTTGCCAGACATTGATGGCTATACTGCTCCAGCAGAAAGCTTTAATGTAAATTATGACTATATTAAAGAAAACGCAAAAAATGGTAACTTGGATGTAAATGAATATAAGGGTCAGCACCCATATCTTTATGAGCCAAAGCAAGGCACAATAAAGATAAAACACACTTTCCAAAAATTGGAAAATCGTGATGAATATGGTTTAAGAGATGGAGATAATGATTATATCTACACATATCAAACTGGTAAAACAGGAACGTCTGTTACTATAAAGGCTTTAGATGGAGAACAAATTAAGGGTTATGTTCCTGAAGT
Source organism: Peptoniphilus sp. HMSC075B08 (assembly GCF_001815405.1). Classification (NCBI taxonomy): domain Bacteria; kingdom Bacillati; phylum Bacillota; class Tissierellia; order Tissierellales; family Peptoniphilaceae; genus Peptoniphilus; species Peptoniphilus sp. HMSC075B08. Next base: position 94,167 of record NZ_KV820450.1, read on the forward strand.
AAATGTCCTATCGACACAAGTCCCACAAAATTCAAATGATTTTGAAATAGAAATGCGTTACAACCGCGCTATTTATGATGTGAATTTTGATTCTGCTGGTGGAACTGCTTTACCAGGAATGACTCTAATCTATGGACAAACAATACCAAAATTAAACTTTGATATTAAAAAGTCAGGAGCAGAGTTACAAGGCTGGAAGGTAAATAAGAATATAACTTATACTGACCAAGCTGAAAATAAAGAAACTCTTACTACAGATACTCTTATTACAAAAGAAGACTTTGAAACAGGTGGAAAACTTGAAAATGGAATAAAAAATGCCATGCCAGCAGAAAGTCTTACTTTTACTGCTCAGTGGAAGGAAAATGAAACGGCAGAATATGTAATCCAATTTTGGACTGAAAAGCCAGATTACGACGACAAAGACGACACACTTCCTTTGCGTGACCGTTACGACTTTATCGGGTCAAGAAGAGTAGATAATGCCGACACCGGTTCTACTCCGGATCTTACAAACTTAGATATCCACGGAATCACCTTTCCTGACTTAAATGACGGACGATTAGAAAAGGCTCAAGATAACAAAGAAGAATTTGAAAGATATTACTTCTTAAATGAAGACTTGACTAAAAAGCAAAATGCATCAGAAAAAGACCCGAATATTCAAAAATCCGTCTTGTCTACAGGGGAAACGGTCTACAATGTTTACTACAACCGCAGAGTCTATACCATTTACTTTACAGGATTTAATGAAGTAGAATGGGACAAAGATTATGATTATTGGCCTACGATAACAAGAGATGGACAAGTCATAGGGCAAGAAGGATCTCCTTATAAAGTAGATGTTCGCTTCAACCAAAGCTTAGATGGAATATGGCCAAAGGATGCAGAAATTTCTGGCCTTCCAGATGGCGGTCGCGACGAACCATACGGAGATGACGGCTTAATAGGTTGGTATATTAACAATAACGCGAGTGAACTAATTTATCGTGACACGCCACCCTATCGTTTGAGTGCAGAAGATTTTATCGACAGTCAAGATGTAGTGGGTACAGGAGAGTTTGAGGGATATGGTCACGCAGATCAAATACCTATTGGAGAAAATGAAACAAAAGCTAGGGACAAATATGAGATTTCCCTTGGAGCCAGCTACTACGACGGTACCATTGTTCACCATATTGACTTTATAAAGGACGATTTTGAGGGCAAGGAACAAATTGATTACGACATGTCCTATTGGAAGAGCGACACGAATGTAGGCGAAAATTATGACTTCATTTTGCCGCATCTTCAAGGTTTTACCCTTAAAAAAGAGACAAGGAGGGCAGAATGGATAGGACTAGAAAAAGGTCGTGTTGGATCTTGGGACGTAAATAAAACTTTTGATGAATTAAATGCAGAGAGAAATGAAAAGACGCCTTTTAGAAGTGATGCCGACAAGATTGAATATATCGATAAATTTCCTTGGGGCACAAAATCCTTTAATGGTATAAATGCCTACAATTATGCAAACTACACTCGTAACAAGTACAAGTTAAAATTAAACAACGATCCGAAAATAGTAAAAAATGACAGTGAATATGGTGAGGGCAATATTTTAGATGTGCCTTATGAAAAGCCATTGAAAGATTTGAAATTAGATACAACTCATGTTCCAAAAAAAACCTGATTGGGTACCTGAAAAATGGACTTTTAAAGGTTGGGCACTGGATCCTTCTGGTGACAACTTGGTAAAAGAGGGCAATGAAACAAAACTTCATTATGACCAAGTTCTCTTTGCTAAATGGGCAGAACCGGATACTATTTGGAAGGTAAAATTTGATCCAAACGGTGGAAGTTTAAGAGATTTAAGCACAAAAAATATTTCTGATGAATCCAAAAAACTTGAAATAGATGGAGAAGTTCACACTTATCCAGAAAAAGTTGAAGGAGAAAATACTTTCAATTTTGTTCACAAGATGATTTTAAAAGAACCAAAAGATGCTACTAAGAATATCATTGAACCAACAAGACCTGGCTACAACTTTGCCGGTTGGGAATTTGTAAGATATACAAAAGACAAAAACGGCAATGACACAAAAACTGTGGACACAAGTTATAAAGACTTATATAAAGTGCCTGAAATGTACCACTTTGGCAATGAAGTTGTAAGCAATGTTCACCTTAGGGCAGTTTGGAATAAAAATGACCTGATAACAGTTAAGTCTATCCACCACTTCTTAGACTTGAATTATGAAGAAAAATCTAAGGAAGTACAAAATCTTTATAAAAGAAGGGTTGAATCTTATACAACAGGCCTTGGAAGTAGACAAGGAGACAAGTACCTCTTAGTTCCACAAGCTGAGTGGGAAGCTCTTTATAAGGCGAATACTAATTATAAAACTTATAAGGATGAAACAAATAGAGATAACTCTTATAATCAAATTTTAAGAGTTGAGCCAGAAAAAATTCACAATGAGCAAGGGGATCTTGTAGATAACCCTAATTTTGATAACAATCGCTTTGAATTTTTCTATAAGCCATTTAAGGAAAGGGTTTATGAAGTAAATTATCTTGACGAAAGAGGCAAAGAAGAAGTTGAAGCCTTTATGAAAACAGCGAAAGCTGCTTATCAAGAAATTAAAATTAATACTTCTATGACTCCAGAAGACAAGAGCGCTGCATATAAAAAACTTCTTGCAGATAACAAAGCTGCTTTTAAAGAAATCAAAGAAAAATATGTCATTGTTCCTAACGAAACAGTAGTAAACGGCAAGCGCCATTACGATGCAAGAAATTACAGAAGAATTCCTGGTTGGGTTCTAAATGACAAGCCACAACAACAATTATTCTTTGACATTTATGAAGACACAGATACTTTTGCTGGTATAAATGAAACGGGACTTGATGAAATTAATTTCTTCTACAAGGACGTAAGAATTATAGAAGTAAAAAATCCTAAAGACCCAGTGCCAGATGGATATAAGAGAGTAACATTTGTTGCAGATAAGGGCGGAAACTTTACAGATAGTATTGATAATCCAGTTGAGAAACTTTATTACGATGTAATAGTAGGACTAAAATCAGATAATCTTCCAGTTCCAGAAGAAGTAAAGGATGGCGAAGAAAAAGTTGAAGGCAAGTATTATATCACACCAGACAATGGAAAGAAATTTATAAAGTGGGACAAGGAAAAACTTTTAAATAGCAACACTATTATAGATAGGGACTACACATTTACAGCTTATTTCGATTGGTCAGGTTTAAAAGTACATGAACTTGTGAGAACAGAATCCTACAAGGATCCAGATGGAAATTGGACCAATAATTTTGCCCCAACTCTTGATGAATTAAAGGCTCAAGTTAAGTGGGTTAATAAAGATGGCACTATAAGTGACCTGCCAGCAGATGCAACAGTTAATATTGTTGATGAAAATGGAACACCGCTTACTCAAAATGATATCTATGAAAAAGTAAAAGAGTTAGGAAAGCTTGACTCAGATGAACTTGTAAGAACTGTAAAATTCTCTGCGAAAGTAAAATTTGCAGATAATTCAGTGCAAGATATTGAAATACCAGTAAAAATTTACAAAAATGTCTACGAAGGACTTACAACAGGAGCAATGCCAAAAGTTTTAAAAGACGCAACAAGTGCTCCTGATGGAGATTTGGTAAAGGTAACTGGAGATTATGTAAAAGTTACAGTCAATCCAACAGGAAAGCCAGGAGAAAAAGATTCTAAGATTTATTATGTAAATCCAAAAGCTTGGGTAGAAATTCCTGAAATCAAATTGAAAGATGAAGAAAAAGAAAAGTTAGGTTTTACAAATTGGACAGCAGATAAGGAAGCACAAAACGAAAATCAAGAAGCAAATGGAGTTTATGACTTTGCTAAACGTCATAAGTTTATTGAAGACACAGTAATTTCGCCAGGATTTTCTAAAGATGTAGTTCCTCAAGATGGTGAGGACAAGCCAAAAGTTCCAGATAACTTTGTAAAGGTTATTGTTAAGACAACAGACAAGGCCACAGATGAAACAGCCTTCGAGAGAACTTTCTGGGTAAACCCTACTAAGGAAGTAACTATACCAGTAACAAACCCAACTGGAAAAGAAAATCAAAAAGTTACAATTGAAGGTCTTGGAGAAAAAGAAATAAACTATATCTTTAATGAATGGCAAAAGGTTAAAACTGGAGAAGCTGATGATAAGTTAACAGATATTACACCAGTAAAAATTGACTTAAGTAAGAACCAATACACTGATAAGGTAACTATCATAGAAGCAGCTTATAAAAAGTCAATTCAAGCGGAAAAAATTGATGATCCACTAAATACTAATAAGTTAGATGTGCCACAAGGCAAGGAAATTGAAGACAAAGACTTAATTGATAAGATTACACCTCAAAAGGGAAAAGAAATTGATTCAATTACTGTTATTGAAAACCCTGACACATCAGAGCCAGGATCAAAAGAAGCAAAAGTAATAGTTAAATACAAGGATGGAACAAGTCAAGGAACTAATGACAATCCAGTTATAATTCCAGTTGAAGTTCACAAAAACATAATTCCAGAAGCACCTGGAGGACAAAGACCAAAAGATGCTTTAGAAAATTATGTGAAAGTAACCTTTAAGGCTGGCGAAGGTGGAAGTCTATCAGGCAACTTAGTTTACTATGTATCACCAGAAGTTGAAGTCGATATGACTGAATCAGCTGGTAAAATTACAAAGACACCAGATGTTGGCTACACTTCTAATAGTGGAACTTGGTCACCAGAAATAAAATCTGAAATGATTACAGAAGAAAAAACTTATACTTTTAATTTTGTTAAGTCTGATGACATAATTGAAAAAACTGGAGATCCTAATCAAGTTATTCCTGATAATTATGTGACAGTAATATTTAGAGCTGAAGCAAATGGTAAGCTTGAAGGAAATGTCACAGAAAAAATTTATTATGTAAATCCAAAGGCAGACATCAAGCTTGTTGAACCTGGAGAAGGACAAACAGCTAACGAAAAAGAACTTGCAGTTCCAAAAACTATTCCTAATAAAGATTATGGATTTGCTTCTTGGTCAGAATCTCTAGATTTAACTAACACAATTACAGGTAATAGAGAATATGTTGCCCACTTCACAAAGGGTCAAGTTACCTTAACATATGATGCAGGTGGTGCTATAGGATCTGTACCTAATCCAGAATCTACTAGCATAGGTGGAAGAATAAATCTTTCTTCTCCAAGTGGACTAATTAATGGAAATAAAAACTTTATAGGCTGGATGGTTGATGGAAACCTATACCAAGCAGGAAGTCCTTTGATATTAACAGATAATAAAACAGCTGTGGCTAAATGGACAGAAGACATTTACCCAGCAGACGGAGATGGAAATAGGACAGAAGAAACACCTGCAAATTATGTTAAGGTTACCCTTGTTCCAACAGAAAAGGCCGTAGATTATACTGATAAGATTTATTATGTAAATCCAGATAAATACCTTAGAATACCAGCAGAAGTTCCTAAAGTAAAGATAGAGTATCAAGAAAAGGGATATAGTTTCTCACATTGGAATCAATCACTATTTGGAAAATTTGTTGACGGAACAGTTATAACAGCTAAGTACAAAATATCATCAAGTCCAATTACACCATTGGACCCTGATGCAGGAATTGTTGAAACCAGAGTTGGAATTGAACCTAAGGAAGAGGACTACAAGGATAAGATCACTCCTCCTAAGGGAAAGACAATTGAAAATGTTGAAATAATTGAAAAGCCAGATGTAAGTAAAGAGGGAGTAAGCAGTGCTAAGGTTAAGGTAATCTATACAGATGGATCTTCTAGCACAGTTGATGTTACAGTTGTGGTTTATGGAAAGATACCAGAAAAACCAGAAAGACCTGACAAGCCTGAAGAACCAGATAAGCCTGAATATCCACCTTATCCTGAAAGGCCAGATTATCCTTACTATCCAGAATATCCAGACAGACCTTATATACCAATGTATCCTGAAGTAAGGTACGAAACTATTATTCAAGAAAAGATTGTCAAGGTTCCAATGCCTATTTCTGATGACAACTACTTTAAAGAAGTAAGGTATATGCAAGGATTCAAGGGTTACTTTAGACCTAATGATGGACTTACTCGTGCTGAAGCTGCGCAAATTCTTGCTAACGCTCTTGTTGAAGACGGCTACAAATACAATCCTGACTTCAAGCTTTCTTATAAGGATATTGGAGAGGCTTGGTACACTAGGGCTGTTAAGATTGTAACTGAAGCAAGAGTCTTCGAAGGTTACGATGATGGAAACTTCAAGCCACAAGGAAAGATCACAAGGAATGAATGGATTGCAACTCTTAAGAGATTCCAAGAACTTGGAGATGCTAGTGGCAACGACATGAAGCTAAGAGATAATCACTGGGCTAAGGCCGAAATCCAAGCGGCTTTCAATGAAGGTTGGCTAAAGATTTATACTGACGGACTTGCAACTTATAAGGGAGATGAATTTATTCCAAGACAAGAAGTTGCTGCTGTATCTAACAAGGCCTTCAATAGAATTGTTGACAAGACTTACATTGGTAAGAACAACCCAAGTCTTGTGACTTACAAGGATGTTAATACATCTATGTGGGCTTATGAAGACATTCTCTGTGCAAGTAACACTTTCTTAGACAAGAAGGACCTTTACAGGGCCCACTGGGTTAAGGAAGACAAGAATCAATTTAATATTGACACTAGTGATTTTGTTATAGTTCAAAAGAATTTCCAAAGAAATCCTAGATAAAAAATTAGAGAAGGCTTAGTTCTTCTCTTTTTTATGTACATTTTTATACTTGCTTGTGTATAATTTTATTTGTAAGTATTTTTAAATTTATTTTCACAGCTTTATAAGCTTTAAAATTTTTAGATGGGTTAATTCTAATAAACTTAAGGTGAAGGAAGCCTAATTTCTATTTTTTGATTTGTGCCAGGAGGATAAAATAATTTATGAACTTATTCTTATAAAAACTTGTATGGCAAGGATATATTTATAAATACTAGATTAGACTAACTAGCAAATTAAATATATTTATTGAAGTTAAATAAAATGAAAGAAGAGAAGGCCTTGTGTAGTTACCACAAAGCCTTCTCTTTTATTTATTCCAATTATTTACAAAGTCTTCAAAGCTTTCTCTGTCCTTGGATATTTCTTCTATGCTAGTATTTTTTTCTTCTAAGATTTCTTCTATTTCTTTTCTGTAGAAGATGAAGATTTTATCTTTTAGTTCCTTATTTTTTTCTTCTTCAAAGTCTCTGCCACTTTCTACATAATAAATCCTGTCTAGGTTTTTTATAAGGGCGAAACTTTCTATGGCGTTGATAAAAAGGTCTTCTCTATTTATGTTAGATGTGTCCTTTACAAAAATTTTAAGTCCGTAGGGTGACTTGCTTGAAAGGATTTCAATTGCGCCTACCTCGAAGCCCTTTGGGTAGTCTTGTCTCGACACAATTTGTGAGACGCTTGAGTTGTCGCCAACATAGTCTGTTTTGTAATTGTATAGACTATCTATTCGTCTATTTTGGCAGCCACAAAGGACAAGGACTAGGCCCAAGAATATATAAAGTTTTTTCAAACACATCACCTCTTTCATAGATTATATCAAAAAAATAAAAAGTCACTAGGACTTTTTAAATTCTTTTATTTACATTATTGTTCTAAAAAATATTCCAAAAATCAAAAAGATTAAAAATAATAAGGTAAATTTATAGTTCACGATTTTTCCTTTCGAGACTTTATTTTAGCATTTGGCTTAACTCATTGATTAGAGTTAGGTTAGTTACGTCGTAAAGAAGTGGACTCACTGTTGCATAGCCTTGGCCCAAGAAGTGGATGTCTGAATCCTTTTCGTTGTTATCTTTTGGGAAGCCCTTTAGTCTCATGTTGTAGCCTTCACCTTCTTCTGAAATGTCGTAGATTGACATTACGTCGGCTCCAACCTTGCAAACTTCTACTCCCTTTAGTTCTTCGTAGTCAAGGTAAGGTACGTTTATATTTAGGACTTGAAGTCTCTTTAAGTCGTCAAGCTTGTTAAATACCTCTACTGCAACTCTTGCTGCTGTTTCAAACTTTGAGTGACCCTTCACCCATTGGGATGAAACTGCAATGGCAGGTATGTTAAATAGGTTGGCTTCAATTGCTGCAGAAACTGTGCCTGAGTAGAGGACATTTGTCGCTGCGTTAAAGCCAGAGTTTATACCTGAGAAGCAGAAGTCAAACTTTTCATCTAGTAGGTGGACTGCTGCCCTCACACAGTCAGCCGGTGTTCCATATACGCAAAGGCTCTTCACATCTTCAAGGCCTTCTAGTTTTGTTTCTTGAACCATTAGTGGGCTCTTAAAGGTAATGGCGTGTGATTTGCCAGAGTTTTCAACATTTGGCGCAGCGATTGTGATCTTGTGGCCTTCCTTTATTAGGGCCTTGGCAAGGACTTCTATGCCTTCTGCATTTATTCCGTCATCATTTGTAAGTAATATGTTCAAATTATTCCTCCCTTATTTAAAGTTCAAAGACTTTTGATGGGTCTGACCTTGGAGCCACATCTATAGTGTAGTCTGTGTTTTCTTTTTTGTGTTCTGATGCAAGCAAGTCATTTATTGTCCTTAGGGCTAGGTCTGGCAGATTGTTGTCAGTAGACAAGTGACCTAGGATAACTTGTTCTTGTTTCTTTTTTAAGATCATTGCAAGAACTTCGCCTGCATTTTCATTTGAGAGGTGGCCCTTGGTAGAAAGGATCCTCTGCTTAGTTGGATAGGGGTAAGTCCCATTTATTAGCATGTCGACGTCGTGGTTGGACTCTAGGTAAATTAAGTCTGACCCGTCCATTTTTTCCATGGCATCTTGGTTGACCCAACCTGTATCTGTTAAGAGAGAAAGTTTTTTGTCTCCCTTAACTACAAAGCCACAGCCACTTGCACAGTCGTGGAAGGTGGATATGGGCAGGATGTCTAAGTCCTTAAAGGTAAAGCCCTTGCCATTCTCAAAGATAAAAGTATTCTTTGGGTCTAGCTTCTTAACAGTGGGAAGCATGGCATCAAGGGTCATCATGTTGGAGAAGACTTTTAGGTTGTGTCTTCTCGATAGGACTCCAACTCCCTTGACGTGATCAATATGTTCATGAGTTACGAAGACTGCGTCAAGCTCTGATGGATTTACACCTATCTTTTGCAAGTTTTCTTCAATTTTTTTGCCAGAAAGTCCGGCATCTATAATAATTTTTGTATCTTTATATTCAATGTATTGGCAGTTGCCACTTGAGCCACTTGCCAAAGAGCAAAATTTCATAAAAACCTCCACACATATTCTAACATAGGGATTTGAAATTGTTAAGCTTATGAGTCTTTAGTAGTTTGATAGAACTGTGTATTCCCCGTCAGAAAACTTGACCTTCCAACCAGGTATGGCACGACCATTTACTGCACGAGTAATGTCTTCGATGTAGCCTTGGTCTTCTGGGTTGAAGTAGAAGCAGGGGATGATTTTTTCGATTGTCTTGTTGTAGTACTCTGTCTTATTTAGTAAAGATAGGAGTGCCCTAGGAGCAGGAGATAAAAATATCTTTTGGTCTGACTTGTCAAGGACATTGAGCCAAAGCCTATCCATAGACATTACTCCCCTCTCGTCAATAATGAAGTTGGTGTAGGAGGACTCAACTGGAATATTTTCAAAGACCTTTGTGTAGTTTAAGAAATATTTGCCATTTTGCTCTTTGTAATAACTTAGGTAGATGTCTCTTGTATCGTACTTCTTGTCCAATAAAAACTTAGTAGCAATTTTTTGTGCCTCATCTAGGTTTTTAATATTGTATTTCTTATCTTCTTTTCTGTTTTCGTAGTAGACCCTGCGACCATTGACAAGGTTTATATACTCGTCATTGAGTGAGATCTCTGCCAGGTCTGTGCTTGGCCTTTCAACTGTTCCCTTGCCGTCAAAGTACCTGTTCTTTATGTCTTCTTCAGAAGATGTCTCAAAGGAAACTAGGACTGAAGGAAGCTTTTTTCTTCTTCTTGGTATTTTTGTATCTAAGATAATATTTTTTTCTTTTAATAGATCAGTGACCTCTTTTACAAAGTCAATCCTTGTGGACTCGTCCCTCATCTTAAAATTTTTGTAGTTGCTATAGCCAAAGAGGCCCACATTGGCAACTATAAGGGCGATTATTAAGATTTTTTTAATTTTATTCCAATCCATACTATCTCACCATCATCAAACTTCCGTCTTCAACATCAAAATAGTAGACGCTGCCCATGTAGGACATTTCATAAACAAGGCTAGGCTCCTCTGCCTGAGAACTACTGGAAATTAAGTAGACAAGACTTAGGTTATCTATGGATGATAAGATATCCATTACTGGCTTGTAGTCAAAAGTCTCCTTGTTCTTTTTTAAAATCTTGTGGATTCCCTCTATGTTAATTTTTTCCTTTTTATAAATTGGGTTGTTGTCTTTACGGATGTAGTATTCTCTATAATTTTTTACAAACTCAGAGTAGACGTCAATCTCTATAAAGCTGTGGTCCTTAGATGGAAGGACTAGGGGAATTTGCCCGTCCTTTAAGTTGAAGAAGAACCTGTAACCCAAATTGTCGTTGTAGTCGCAGGGCTCGATCTTCTCGAGATAAATCCCAGAGCTTATCCCAGTCTTTTGTGCAATAAATTCCACGGCCCTATCGAGAGACTTGTTGAGATCACGAGACTTGACATCAAAGAGAGACTCTAGAGAGTATTCAATGATCCCATCACTTGATAAAGACAAGTATTCATTTTCATATACATAGGTATTTTTTCCGTCTACAGACATTTCCCTAATGTAGTCAATGGGGATCCCCAAAAATCTCTCGGCCAAGTTGGACTTCATGCTCTCTTCCAAGTTGCTTAGACCAGAGACATAGGCAACCTTTTGTAAAGAGATGTAGTCTTCGTCGGGAATGTAAATATCCTTTTTTATACCATAGGCCTCGTAAAAGTTGACGGCCCTTATGCCCTTGGATTTGACTTCCTTTAAGATTTCTCCTATATCAAAGTCCACCTTAATGTCCACAAGCTTGTAGAAGTTTTTGCTGCCAGAAATATAAATTTCTCCAAGATTTGAAATGTAAATGGAGTCCACACTTAGGTTTATGTCGTTGGAGTTTCTCTTGTCTCCAATTAGGTTCACAAAAACAGAACCTGAAAGGGGAGAATTAAATTTAAAAACCAGGGATTCCTGTCTTTGGAGGTTTAAATACTCTTCTGTATCAATGAGTTTTAAATTTTCTGAATTTGCCTTTTGAAGCTTCTCAGAAATATTTTCTCCCGTCATTTTCCAATAGGGTCCAAGATCTGTTGTCATGTAATGGTCCCTGTCCCCAAAGTTTGCAATTAATCTTTGAGGAGTAAGAATCTCTTGCAAGAACTCATCTACTTCACCAATCTTCGCCTGGTCTTCAGACTTTGTGTCAAAGGAGAGCCAGAGGTTCTTGGATTGGAAGACCAAGAGGATCACTAGGCCTATTAAGATGAAGGTAGATGTTGGCTTAGGCAATTTCTTCATCATTGTCATCACCTTCACTTGCCTTAAAGAGGAGGGTAACAATAGTTCCCTCGCCAAATACAGAATTAATCTTTAGGCTTCCACCAAAGGATTTTATCATCTCGCTGGCAATGGAAAGACCAAGACCTGTTCCACCCATTTGCCTGCTCCTGCCCTTTTCAACCCTGTAAAATCTTTCGGATATCCTTGGAAGGTCTTCCTTAGGGATACCAATTCCATTGTCTGCTACCTTGATTTCTACAAGGTCATCTTTGTTTGTGGCATCAATTACAATTTTTCCATTTTCAGGAGTGTACTTGCAGGCATTGGAAATAATATTTGTGAGGATTTGGTCGGCGCCATTTCTTTCAGCGTAAATGTCCTTTATATCCATATCAATATTTAATTCAATCTTGTGATTTTTTTGAACTATTAAGATGGATTGAGACTCAATTGCTTCAGCAATAAACTCATAAGTGTCAATAGATTCCAGGCTAACATTGTCCTTGTTGTAGTCAATGTTAGAAAGATATAAGAGGTCTGTCACAATCCTAGACATCCTGGAGTTTTCCCTGTCAATAACCTTTAAAAAGTTTCTTTGTGAATCCTTATCAAGGTCGCTGTCAAGGAGGGTTTCTGTGTAGGACTTAATAGTTGTAATAGGAGTCTTTAACTCATGAGAGACGTTGGCAACAAATTCCTTACGCATAATATCTAGCATGTGCTCCTTGTCCACGTCTTGCAAAACAATAATAAGGCCTGAATTTATAAAGGTATCAGACTTGTAGGGAGCGTACTTGATCTTGTAAAAGGAGTTGGCAATTTTTGTCAGCTCTTCCCCCCTAAGGCTCTCCTCATTTTTGTAGTCAATATTATTAAGGTTAATGGACTTTAAGTTTATAACCCTATAAAAGTCCTTTTCTGAAATATTTAAAATCTTCTTGGCAATGGAGTTTGCGTGGATTAACCTGTTGTTTCTATCAATGGCAATTACACCTTCAGCCATATAATTGAAAATTGTGTCAAGCTTTGACCTCTCAAGGTCCATCTTCTCTATGGACTCACGAAGCTCCTTGGTTAAGAAGTTAAACATCATACCAAGTTCTCCAATCTCATCCTTGCTCTTGACCTCAATACTTTGGTTAAAGTTACCCTTGGCAAGGGCCTTGGCCTTCTTAGTGAGGGCACGAATAGGTCCAGTGATGGAATTGGCAATAAAATAACCAAGTATAGAAGTTGTGATAAGTGAGATCAAGGTTGCATAAGTAATAATAACCTTGGAGTCGTCTATTACAGAATAGATTGAGTTAAGGTTTCTCGTCATATAAATAATTGCAAGGATACTTCCGTCGCCAGATAGGATAGGTCTTGCAATATGTTTTTCCACGTCTTTTTGGTTTTCGTATTCCACAATTTTTTCCCTGGTCTTGCCAGAAGCTGCATCCATTACAAGTTTTGGTTCGATAAATTTTACTGAGTAAGCATCTTCTGATTCCTTTGGAGAAATATTTTCTGTACTGGCGAGAATCCTTGGAGCCTTATCTGGTGAAATAATATAGGCAGATTCTTCACTGGAAATACCCCAGTCTTTAAGCGTTGCGTCAAGCTGGGGTAGTGTTTCATAATTATTATCTTTAAAGAATGCCGATGTAGTTGTGGCAAGTGTATCCATGGTCCTAACCATAGAGGAAGTTGCAGTTTCTATTTGCACATTTTCCAGCCTATCGATGATAAAGGTAGACGCGATAAACATGGAAATAAGAACTAGGACTACATAAATCAAAATAAATCTAGACTTAATGGAGTGGTTCATTAGGATTCACCATTGTCTGATGCAAAGAAATAGCCAACTCCTCTTTTAGTCTTGATGTACTTAAAGCCCTTCTTATCATCTTCGATTTTTTCACGGAGTCTTCTAACAGTGACATCAACTGTTCTTATGTCGCCATAATATTCATACTCCCAAACTTCTTCAAGGAGCTCTTCTCTTGAGAAGACCCTACCTGGGTAGGAAGCCAAAAACTTTAGGAGTTCAAACTCACGAAGGGTAAGCTCAATCACTTCGTCGCCTCTTATGACTTGGTACTTGCTAAGGTCAATTTCAAGATCCATAACTTTTAAAATTGAAGGATCGTCATTTTTGTCTGGGCTATCAAACCTTCTTAGGACTGCCTTAACTCTTGCAAGGAGCTCCCTCATGGAGAAGGGTTTTACAACATAGTCGTCAGCCCCAAGCTCAAGGCCCAAGACCTTGTCAACCTCATCTTCTCTAGCTGTAAGCATAATCACAGGGACGTCTGATGTTTTTCTTATCTCCCTAAGGGCCTCAAAGCCGTTTAACTTTGGCATCATTATGTCAAGAATTATAAGGTCGTAATTATTTTCTTCTGCAAGGGCAATGGCTTCTTTTCCATTGCAACCTGTCTCAACAATATAGCCTTCCTTTTCAAAATTAAATTTAATAATATCAGATATTGCAGATTCGTCGTCTACAACAAGTATTTTCTCTTCCATTTAAAATCATCCTCTTTGTTAACTATTCAGTATCAACCCTGGTAAAAATTTCATCATTTCCCTTTTCAGAATAAAGGATAAGAAGGGTTTTAGTATCAAGTATTCCATCGATTTTTAAAATCATATCATAAAACCTTGTTAAGTCTGAAGTATTTATGGTCTTAATCCTTAACATTATACAGTGCTCGCCTGTAACCCTGTAGCATTCAAATATTTTAAATTTCTCGTCCTTTATCTCCATAATCTTTGAGATAAGTCCCTTGAAATCGTTGGTGTTGACCTTGCAGAGAACATAGGTGTCCACGTTGTAGCCAATCTTTTGCCAGTCCACAAGGACCTTATAGCCCTTGATGTAGCCAGCGTCTTCCATCTTATATATTCTTCTATGGATAGCAGGTCTTGTTAGATTTAATTTTTTTGAAATATCTTCGTGGCTCATGCGTCCATTTTTTCTCAAGAGCTCAAGGATTTCAACATCAATTTCATCTAAATTGTCATTTTTTCTCATAAAAAATCTCCCCTGTTACGAATTGTACAAATTTATTTATTAAGTGTAATTTTATTTTAACATAAATCACAAGAAATGAAATAAATTTAAACATTGTAAATATAAAAAAATATCTTTTTGATAAAGAGATAAAAATTTTTGTAGAATTTGAAAAAACTATACTTCTTTATAGACCAGTTAAAATAGTATATAATAATCAAAGGAGGCTCTTATGGAAAATAATCCAAAGCTTAGTTTTAGAAAGATGAACTTAGAAGATGTTTTTACTTTTAGAAATTGGGGCCGCAATGATTCGCCCCTCTTCATGGAGTATAATTTTATAGAAGAGTCTGAAGAAGATATAATAGAATGGTTTAAATGGAAGACTAAAAGGCCTCTCTCAGAATATTTTGTAATAGAAAGCGACGAGAGAATAATTGGTTACTTGTCACTAAAAAATATAAATAAAATTTTAAAGAAGGCAGAGCTTGGTGTGGTCTTAGACCCCAACTACATAAATCAGGGTATTGGAAAAAAGATTCTTGGCCTTTTTTTAACTTATTTAAAGGACAGGGGCTTTAAAAAAATAATTTTATTTGTTGCAGACTACAACAAGAGGGCAAAAAGATGTTATGAAGGGCTTGGTTTTAAAAAATCTTACAGCTTTCTCATGAAGTTTCCCAATGGGTCTTATGATGAAAATATACCTGACTTCTATGAGAACAAGTCTTCCTTTAAGATTATTTTAAATAAAACCTTTAACTACGCAATAAAGATGGACATAGACTTGGAAAGAGATTGGTGAAATATGTTTTTACTTGAAAGAAATAAATACGACCTTGGAGAGACTTCCATAGAGAATATATTTTTAAATGATTTTATGCCGGGAGCCAATGGCGAATTTGTAAAAGTTTATCTCTTGGGTTACAAGTTTGCCAAGGAAGGGAGAACTGGCATTACTAGCGAAAATCTTGCCGACTATCTTGGAATCCTTGAGTCCGATGTCAATAGGGCCTGGGCCTATTGGAAGAAGATGGGCATAGTTGAAATAGAAGATGACAAGGTTAAGTTTGTAAACCTAAAGGAACTTTACATCAAGAATGTCTACAACCTAAAGTCGGAGGAAAAGAAAAAGGACAAGGGTTATTCAGAAGTTGTGGAAAACCCAACCTATGCCAACCTTCTTACAAGGGCAGAGTTCCTCATGAGGGAACCCATTGCCCCCATGAAGAAGATTGACATAATAAATTGGATCACGGCCTACAACATGCCAGCCGATTTAATTGAAGAAGCCTTTTTTTATACAACAGAGATTAAGGGGATCTACAACATTTCTTATGTGGAACAAGTTGTGAGAAACTGGTCTAGAGATAACATTAGGACTATGGAAGATGTTGAACAGTCCTACATTGAGCATGACATAAAATATTATAGGTACAAAAAAATCATGAGATACATTGGAGTGGACAAGAAGTTTAGTCAAGTTGACTTTAACATTATTAACTCTTGGTTTGATGAATTTAAATTCTCAAAGGACTTGATCTTGGAAGCCTGCAAGAGGACTTCAAAGATTTCAAAACCCAATGTCAATTATGTTGATGCCATCCTTATGAAATGGAAAGAATTAGATATTAAGTCGCCAGAAGATGTTGAGGAAAAGGACCAAAAGAAAAGGAAGAGAAAGCCCACAGCCTTTCACAACTTTAAGCAAATAACAGATAATTATTCAGAAGACGACCTCTTTGATGTTGCTATGAAAAAGCAAAGAGAAGGTTTTAAAAAGCTAGGTGTTGATTATGGAACTGACGGCAAAGATAAGTAATTATTATGAAAACTTGAGGAGAAAAAATTCTGAAATCCATGAGAAAAGGCTAGAGGAAATTTACAAAAAAATTCCTGAAGTTAGGCAAATCGATGGTCTAATAAGGGACATTGCCCTAAGAGCGTCTATGGACCAGATTAAAAATCCCAATGCAGATAAGTCCCTTGAGGCATCAGAAAAGATATATAACTTAAAAATAAAGAAGATG
Organism: Peptoniphilus sp. HMSC075B08; assembly: GCF_001815405.1. Taxonomy (NCBI): domain Bacteria; kingdom Bacillati; phylum Bacillota; class Tissierellia; order Tissierellales; family Peptoniphilaceae; genus Peptoniphilus; species Peptoniphilus sp. HMSC075B08. The sequence continues at coordinate 110,718 of NZ_KV820450.1, forward strand.
GACTTCTTGGAAAAGAATGGCTATCCAAGGGACTACCTAGAAGAAATATATTCTTGCAAGGATTGTCACGACACAGGCATAAACGAAGATGACGAGAAGTGTCACTGCTTGAAGAAGTTAATTGTCTCAGAGCTTTATGACATGTCCTCAATTTCCTATATGCTTGATAGGGAGAACTTTGACAAGTTTGACTTAAATGTATTTTCTGAAAAAGTTTATGAAAAATATGATATGTCGCCAAGAGAAAACATGAAGAATATCCTGGCAATTTCTAAAAAATATATTAGAGACTTTGACGAGAAGAATGATTTAAACCTACTTCTTTGGGGGCCAACAGGCCAAGGCAAGACTTTTTTATTAAATTGCATTGCGTCTGAACTTATAAAAAAAGACGTCATTGTAATTTACCAGACAGCCTATGAGATTCTAAAGACCATAGAGGATAGGAAGTTTAAAAATATTGACGACGATAAGTACAATCTCTATTTTGAGGCAGACCTCTTAATAGTGGATGACTTGGGGATTGAGTTTGTAAATTCTTTTACAACCTCAGAGATTTTTAATATTATAAATACGAGACTTTTGCGTGGCAAGAAGACATTAATTTCTACTAACTTGTCACCAAAGGAATTGTCAGAAACCTACACTGACAGGGTATTTTCAAGAGTTTTTCAAAAATTTGTCCCAATTAAATTTTTTGGGCCAGACTTAAGATGGCAATGAGATAGAAGTATTGAAGGGAGAAAACATGAAATTATCAAAGAGAATTCAAAATGTTGAATATTCAGCAGTTAGAAAGTTGACGCCTTATGCAGATGCTGCAAAGGCAAGGGGAATAAAGATTTACGAATTAAATATTGGGGCGCCAGACATTGAGGTTCCAGATGTTTATTTTGATTCCTTTAAAAATGTTAAGAAGGGACCACTTCCTTATGCCCACGCCCAAGGCCTAGTTGAACTTAGGGAGGCAACTGCAAAATATTATAAAAACAGGGGAATAAATTTTGATGCCAAGGACATCTACATCACAAATGGTGCCAGTGAGGCCCTTTTATTTACCTTCCAAACAATTTGTGACGAAGGTGACGAGGTCCTAACAACTGACCCTTTCTATACAAATTACATGACAGTTTTTGAGCAACTTGGTATTGAACTTGAAGCCTTTAAGACTGATCCAAAAGAAGGTTTTGCCCTTCCAGAAATTGAAGAAATTGAAAAACACATCAATGACAAGACTGTGGCAATTTTGCTTTCAAACCCAACTAACCCAACAGGAGCTCTTTACTCTGAAGAAGAGATAATGAGGATAGTTGAGCTTGCAAAAAAACACGACCTATATATTGTTGCTGACGAAGTTTATAGGGAGTTTGTTTACGATGGCAATGCCTACAAGTCTTTTGGAGAAGTTAGTGGAATAGAAGAAAATCTAATTTTACTTGACTCTATATCCAAGAGATTTGGAGCTTGTGGTGCAAGAATTGGTTCCATTGCAACAAAAAATGATGAAATCAAGGATGCTATAAATAGACTTTGCAACTGCAGACTTGCATCACCAACTCTTGAACAAAGGGCAGCGGCAGAATTATATGGTATAGACAAATCCTACTTCGAAGAAGTTAACAAGGAATACCAAAAGAGACGTGACGTAATCTATGAAGAACTTATTAAGATTCCTGGAGTGACTGTAGAAAAACCAAAGGGAGCCTTTTATGTTATGCCTAAGCTTCCTGTTGACGACACAGAAAAATTTGCAATTTGGCTAATTGAGAACTTCCAAATTGATGGAGAAACTCTTATGTTTGCACCGGCTGCAGGCTTCTTTAAGAACAAGGAAGAAGGAAGGCAAATGGTTAGACTTGCCTTTGTCCTAAATGTAGACGATATAAGAAAGAGTATGAGAATTTTAAGAGAGGGCATGGAAGCCTATGCGAGGGAAAATGAATAGGGACAAGATTTTAAAAATTTTAGAGAAAATAATAATATTTTTAGTTACTCTTATAATGATTTCTGTCCTCGCAAATAATTATATAAAAGTGAGTCAGGGAGCCATAAAATCTAGCCTCAGGATGGCACAAATTGTTTTATCAGTTGCCATAGTTATCCTTACTTTAATTATGGCTGGCCTTACAAAGAACAAGAAGCTTTTCTTTGTCCTAGTTGGATTTTATATTTTGACTGGAGCCCTCTTCTATATATTTAAATCGGCAAACAGAATTTAAAAAATGAAATTATTTTTCACTTTAACAAGATAAAAATGTTATAATCACATTAAGAGGGGACTGCCTTTTGGCAGTTCCTTTTTAAAAATAGATTTTTCAAATTAGAAAGAGGAGAATTTATGAATCTATTATTAATAACAGTGATTCTTTTGTTGGCTATGATTGCCACAAAAATATCCAACAAGTCGGGTCTTCCTGCCCTACTACTTTTCTTGGCCTTGGGAGTTATCTTCTCGGCCTTGGGATATGATTTTAACAATTATAAGATTGCAGAAAATATTGCAACAATAGCCCTTATGATAATAATTTTTTATGGAGGATTTGGTACCAATTGGAATATGGGACGTGAAAGGGCAAGGGAGTCAATTATACTGGCAAGCCTTGGAGTCCTTGCAACTGCAATTATAACAGGAGTCTTTTGCCACTATGTCTTGAAGTTTGGCTTCTTAGAGTCCATGCTACTGGGTTCAGTTGTGGCATCAACAGACTACGCATCTGTATCAAATATACTTGTATCTAAAAACCTAAACTTAAAATACAAGACGGCATCCCTACTAGAAATCGAAAGTGGATCCAACGACCCCACTGCCTATACCATGACTATGGTCTTCTTATCCATGCTACTTGGCAGCGACCTTTCAGTCCCAATAATGGTATTAAAGCAAGTTGTCTTTGGACTTGCTGGTGGTTTCCTATTGGGATTTGTATTTATGAAACTTATAGAAAAACTCTCCCTTGACGAAGATGGACTTTTTTCAGTTTTTATAGCAACGCTAATGATAGGGACTTATGCCCTTACCCAAACACTTGGAGGAAATGGATTCTTGGCCCTTTACGTTCTTGGAATTTACATTGGTAATCATGAATTTAAGAAAAAGAGAGACGTTGTATTCTTCTTTGACGGACTATCAACAATTTTTCAAATTGCCATGTTCTTCTTATTGGGATTACTATCAGATATACATTTAATTGGTCAAGCCCTACCTATTGGTTTTATACTTGCAATCTTTATGCTAATAGTGGCAAGACCACTTTCAGTATTTGGATTAATGGCACCCTTTAAGCTTAAGAAGAACCAACTTACAATAATTTCCTTGGCAGGACTAAGGGGAGCAGCTGCCATTGCCTTTGCCATAATGGTGGTAAACAGTGGAGTGACTTTATCCATAGACATCTTCCACATAGTTTTTGTAATTTGTATTTTTTCACTCCTTATCCAAGGGACAGTCCTTCCCTTTGCGACTAAGAAGGTGGACATGTATGATCCAGACGACTCAGTCTTGAGGACCTTTAACTATTATTCAGACAAGACAGATATTGGATTTATCAAAACTCAGGTTACAAAAATATCGCCTTGGGTAAATAAAAAAATATCAGACATTGAACTTGCCTTTAACGTCATAATTGCAAAAATAGAGAGAGACCACAAGAGCATTGTCCCAAGAGGCAACACCTACCTAAGAGATGGAGATATACTTGTCCTTGGAGGAGAAACTTACTTTGACTACGCAGGAGAAGACCTTCTTGAGATAAAAATTTCTGAAACTCATGATTGGGCAGGCAAGAGGGTCAAGGACCTTCACATAAGAAAAGATGAACTCATAATTATGGTTCAAAGACCAGGTGGAGAGATAATTGTCCCAAGGGGAGATACCCTTCTAAATCCTGGTGACAGGGCAATAATCTCTAGGGAGATAAATGAAATAGAAGATCCAGCAAAGTAAAGATAGTTAGAAAGGAGAAAATATGTCACAAGAAAAAGAACTTAGAGAAGCGAGAGAAAGCTTATTAGACCTTAAAAATGAAATCGACAAGACTATTAAGCTCACAGAAAGCGCATCAAGGTGGGGAATCTTTGACCTTTTTGCAGACTCTGGAATAGTTGGCATGGTAAAGAGGGGTAAGATAAAAGACATCAACAGAGGCCTTGACCGAGTTAGAGATAAATTATTAGTGGCAAAAAATGAATTAAATGATATTAGGATTGATCTTGACGATGAGATCTCTGATTCAACTTATGATTTTTTTGTAGATGTAATTTTTGACAACATCTTTACAGACCTTCGTGTTAACAGAGAAATAAAAGAAATTAGAGGAAATTTGGAAGACTTATCTGACAGGGTTGACGAACTTCTAAATAAAATTAATTAAAAAAGTCTTGACAGGTAAAATTAATGATGCTAACATTATAGAAAATTTAAACCATTTGAAGAGAAGAGTAATCCATCTTGGAATTTTACAGAGAAGCCCGTTTAGCTGAGAGGGTCAAAGGAAGATGTGGATGAACATGGCCTCTGATGGGATTAGTCGATATTAGACTTTTCCGGGAGCTCCCGTTATAGAGATAGAGTATGTTGGTACTTGAGAGTGGCATTCCTTATGCAAAATAGGTGGTAACGCGGAAATAATTCGTCCTTATTGTTTTTTATAAACAGTAAGGACTTTTTTTTATACATTCTCAAGATGGATTTTAGAAAAAGGAGAAAGAAAATGACAAAAATTTTAGCACCAAGTAAGTTCGACGTTGTAGGATCTTTTTTGAGACCAAGAGATTTAAAAATCGCAAGAGAAAAGTTTTCTAAGGGAGAAATTTCAGGAGAAGAACTTAAAAAAGTAGAAGATAGAGAAATCGAAAAGCTTGTGAAAAAGCAAAAAGAAGCAGGACTTAAGATTATTTCTGATGGAGAGTTTAGAAGATCCTGGTGGCACTATGACTTCTTCTGGGGACTTGAAGGGATAGAAAAATACACATTGAGCCAAGATGAACTCATCCACTTCCATGGAGAAACCCTAAGACCTGACGGAGTAAAAATTGTCGGAAAAATTGGAGGTAAAAACCACCCCTTCCTAGACCACTACAAGTTTGTAAAAGAGTTTGAAGATGAAAATACTGTGGCAAAACAAACAATTCCATCACCTGCCCAACTTTTAAGGGGAGTTTACAATCAAATAAAAAAAGGCAATCCTTACGAAGATGTAGAAGAATTTATCAAGGATGTGGCAGAAGCCTATGGAGAATTTTTTCAAGAAATTTATAACATTGGCTGTAGAAACCTTCAACTTGATGACTGTGCTTGGGGAAGTGTAGTAGACCCAAACTTTGCAGAAAGATTTCATGTTGATGCCAAAAGCGTAGAAGAATTAAAAGAAGAATACTTAAAAATAAATAATGATGCAATAGAAAAAGCACCAGAAGGACTTAACATCACAACACATATTTGTAGAGGAAACTACAAATCACATTACGCATCAGAAGGATCCTATGACTCAGTTGCAGATTATGTCCTAGCAAGAGAAAAGGTATCAGCCTTTTATCTAGAATACGACGACGAAAGATCAGGAGACTTCAAGGCCCTTGCCAAAATTCCAGCAGGCAAGAAAGTTGTCCTTGGCATAGTTACATCAAAAAGACCAGAACTTGAAGACAAGGATGAGTTAATTGCAAGAATTAAAGAAGCCGCAAATTATATTCCTCTAGAAAATATTTGTATCTCACCCCAATGTGGATTCTCATCAACAGAAGAAGGCAACGCAGTGACAGAAGAAGACCAATGGAAGAAGATAGCCCTATTAAAAGAAGTTGCAGAAGAAGTTTTTATTTAATAATTGACAATTAAAAAAAAACATAATATAATTAATTTAACAAGTTAAAGAAGCACTGCTTCAAATTGCATGGATTATTAACACTAATTCAATAAACAATTTGAGACCCAGTAGAATATTTAGGTTATGCCTATTATTTTGCTGGGTTATTTTATTATTGATTGTAATAAAGGAGTCTGAAAAGTGGAACTACAAAAATTTGTTGATAAAGAAAAGGAACAGATGATAAATACTTTATCAGAAGTTATTAAAATTGATAGTGTTAGAGGTGAAGAAAGAGAAGGTGCACCTTTTGGAGAAGGACCAAAAAATTGTTTGAATTTTGTCTTAGATAAATCTAAAGACATGGGTTTTAAGATTGAAAATGTAGACAATTATATGGGATGGGCAGAATATGGTGAAGGTGACGAAAGTATTGCTGTTTTGGGTCACCTTGATGTGGTACCAGCAGGAAATGGTTGGTCTAAGAATCCTTTTAGTGGTGATATTGAAAATGGAAACATACATGGAAGGGGCGCCGTTGATGATAAGGGTCCAATAATTGCATGTTTATACGCATTAAACGCAATAAAAAAATCAGAGCTACCTTTAAAAAGAAGAATAAAGATTTTATTCGGAACTAATGAAGAAACAGGATCTGAAGATATTAAGTATTATTTAAATAATGGTGGGGAAATTCCTGTTTGCGGATTTACACCAGATGGAGAGTTTCCGTTAATCAATGGAGAAAAAGGAATAATAAACGTTACTTTTAGAAGAATATTTAAACAATCGGGTAAACTAATTCTAAAAAAGATAAGTGGTGGAACTGCTTTTAATGTAGTGCCAGCTGAATCAATAGCAGAATTTTTGTGTGACAATGAATTAAAAGAAGATGCCAAAAAAATTTTTAAATCCAATGACAAGGTTTGCCTAAAAGAAACAGAATCTGGATTCATATTGATAGCTAAAGGAGTTGAAGCTCATGCTTCAACACCAGAAAAGGGAGAAAATGCTATTGGGAATTTATTAAGTGCCATAAAAAAATTGCCACTTGATAAAGATTTAAGAGGAGTTATAAGTTTTGTTTCTGAAAGCATAGGGTTGGAAACTGATGGAAAATCATTGGGTATTAGCTTATCTGATGATATTTCTGGAAAACTATCTTTAAATCTAGGTTTAATTGAGGGAAATAGTGACCATATAGATATAAAGATTAACTACAGATACCCTGTTACAAAATCTTATGAAGATTGTGCACCATTATGCGATCAAAAATTTAAACAAGCTGGATTTGAAAAAATCTCTGAAACTCATAAAAAATCATTATATATTGATGAAAACTCAGACTTTATAAAAATTTTGTTGAGTGTTTACGAAGAAAAAACTAGTCTAAAAGGAGTGACTAAAAGTATAGGAGGTGGTACTTATGCTAAAGCTATTCCAAATGTAGTGGCTTTTGGACCTATTTTTCCAGGAGATGTAATCAGGGAACATCTACCGAATGAATTTTTAGAAATAGAAAAACTACATTTGTGCATGGATATTTATGCAGAAGCTATGTATAGATTGGCTAATAAATAATAAATTTGTAAAGGAGGTAAAAATGAAAATTACAGACGTAAA
>NZ_KV820450.1:118244-118665 GCF_001815405.1 Peptoniphilus sp. HMSC075B08
CCAACAGGAGCAGTAACAGGTGAGACACAATACTCAATCATAGGAGCCTTCAAAGACCACATAATAAAAACAATTGTGGGTAGGGACGTAGATGATTTTGAGAACCTAATGATGGCCCTAAACTCCTGCATAGTAAAAAATACAAGTGCAAAGGCAGCCTGCGACATGGCCCTTTGGGACCTCTACGGACAGCTACATAAAATTCCTGTTCACAAACTAATGGGAGGATCAAGGAAGAAAATAACTACAGACATAACAATATCTGTTAATGATCCAGAAGAAATGGCAAGAGATGCCATAGATGCAGTAAAAAGAAAATACGACACCCTAAAGGTAAAAGTGGGAATAGACCCTAGCCTAGATGTAGAAAGACTTGATGCCATAAGAAGGGCAGTGGGCCCAGACGTAAGAATTAGAATTG
>NZ_KV820450.1:118765-119601 GCF_001815405.1 Peptoniphilus sp. HMSC075B08
TGAAAGTGTATTCTCAGCAGAAGATGCCATGACAATCCTAAATATGAAGGCAGCAGACCTAATCAACATAAAGTTAATGAAGTGCGGAGGCCTTTACAATGCTCTTAAGATAACAAGCATGGCAGAACTTTGTGGAGTAGAATGCATGATAGGCTGCATGTTAGAAGCAAAAATCTCAGTAAATGCAGCAGTTCACCTAGCATGTGCAAAACAAATCATCACAAAGATAGACCTAGATGGCCCAGTACTTTGCTTAGAAGATCCAATAGAAGGTGGAGCAGTATTCAATGAAAAAGAAGTAACTGTGACAGACGACTACGGATTAGGAATAAAATCAGTTAAGGGAATAAAATACCTAGACATATAAAAATTAAATTATAAAAATAAAACTTAATAGAAAATAATGAAAATATAAAAAGAAAGGAGTAAATTATGGTTATCACAAATGGATTTACTTATATAGCATTTTTAATGTTTGTAGCAGGAGCCCTTCTTGCCCTAGAAAAATACACAAAATGGAAAGTATTTAACGTTGTACCACCACTTGTATTTATATATGTATTAAACATGGTTTTCTGTACCATGGGCCTATATGACTCAGAAGCATGTTCAAATACATACTCAGCCTTAAAGAACAACCTACTATATGCAATGATCTTTGTAATGTTACTACGTTGTGACTTTAAGAAACTTGCAAAATTAGGTGGAAGAATGGTAGCAATCTTCCTAGGATGTTCAGCAACCCTATTTGTAGGTTTCTTAATTGGCTATCCAATATTCAAACATACCCTAGGAACAAACACTTGGGCAGCAGTAGCAGCCTTATTCGCATCATG
>NZ_KV820451.1:0-200 GCF_001815405.1 Peptoniphilus sp. HMSC075B08
CTGCTTTTTCCTTTTAAAAATCCCATAAAACTAGACACACTCAATTTTGGTGGTATCTCTAGCAACATGTGTACATGATCTGGACAAACTTCTGCTTCTATTATGTTAACACCTTTCCAGTTGCAAAGCTCTCTTAATATTGCACCTATTTCCAATCTTTTACTTCCGTAAAATACTTTCCTTCTATATTTTGGAGCGAA
>NZ_KV820452.1:0-7510 GCF_001815405.1 Peptoniphilus sp. HMSC075B08
TATTTATGAAGTAATAATTATTTATGAAGTAACAATTATTTATAGAGTCATGATTATTTATAGAGTCATGATTATTTAAGAAGTCATAATTTTTTATGAAGTAACAATTATTTATAAAGTCATAATTTATTCTAAGTTCATAATTATTTAGTAAGCTATTTTTTGTTCTCAATTTATAAATTAAGGCTTCAAGAAAGAAGATTAATCTTGTTGAATATTATAAACTTATAACAAAAATAATATTATTTAAAATTTCTAAATATAAAAAGTTTTTAGTTTCTATAAATTGCAAGAATAAGTTAGCTACTTTTGAGATTTCAATTTAATATATAAGCTTAAAAGATTTTATAAGAATTGAATAAGGCCTTAAGATTTTATTAAAAAGGATTGAAAATATTTATAATATAAGAGAAAGTTCAAAATGAAATTTAAAAAATAAACTTATTATGAAGCAAGCTGAAACTAGGCAATAAATCTTAATTAATAGGGCCAAAAGATTGATTTTTTTAATCATTTAATATAATATTAAATTTGTTAATGGAGGTCGAAATGAAACTAATATTTGATATAAATGGTGGCGACAATAAGGCTGAAATAATTAAAGGAGCGATTGATGCTTCCAAGGAATTTGACAAAGAAATTATTCTAGTTGGAAGAGAAGATTTCATAAAGGAAAATCTTCAAGAACTAGATTATAATAAAGAAAAAATAGAAATAATAAATGCAAGTGAAAACATAGAAAATAATGAAGAACCTGTCCTTGCTTTAAGAAAAAAGAAGGACTCTTCTATTGTTAAGGCAATGACTTTATTAAAAGAAAAAAAGGCTGATGCCTTAATATCTGCAGGGAGCACTGGTGCCCTATTAGGGGGAGGAATCTTCTTAGTCGGAAGAATAAGAGGGATTAAAAGAGGAGTGCTTCCAACTTTAATTCCAGGACTTAAGTCCAACACACTTGTGATAGATTCGGGAGCAAACATGGACACAAGTCAAGAACTCCTTGAAGAATTTGCAGTTTTAGGTGATATCTTCCTAAGAGAATATTATAAGATGGAAAGCCCTAGAATTGGACTTTTAAATGTTGGAGCAGAAGAAGGAAAGGGAAACAAACTTTATAAAGAGGCTTACCAAAAATTAAAAGAATCTGATCTTAACTTTGTGGGAAACATTGAAGCTAGAGACATAATGGATAATGATGTTGACCTTCTTGTTTGTGATGGATTTGATGGAAATGTCCTTCTTAAATCTATTGAAGGTGTAGTTGACTTTGCAACAAAGAGCGTATTTCACGGAATAGCAACATCAGACCTAGATGATAAGAGCAAAAAAGCCTTCACTGAGTTTTTAATGAATAAATTTAAAAATCTTGATGCTAAAGAAGTTGGTGGAACAATTCTACTTGGAATTGACGGAAATATTATTAAGGCTCATGGAAATTCTGATGCCAAAGCTATAAAAAATGCTGCAAAATATGCAATAGATATAGTAGAATCTAATATTGTAGAAAAAATAAAAGAAAAGGTGGAAAAATAATGAAGGATAGAATTTTACAAATTATTGCTGAACAATTTAATTTTGATAAAGAAGATCTTACAGAAGATATGAACTTCCAAGATGACCTAAATGCAGACTCTATTGAGTTAGTTGAACTAGTAATGACAATAGAAGAAGAATTTGAGACAGAAGTTTCTGAAGAAGATCTTGAAAAACTAAAAACAATTGGCGATGTAATTGAATACGTAGAAGATTTGGAACAATAATCTCATGACCTTTTCCAATTTAAAGAATCTTGAAAAAAAATTAAATTATGATTTTAAGGACAAAGGTCTTTTGAAAACAGCCTTGACTCATTCATCTTATGTAAATGAAAATAAGATGAAACAATATGACAGCAATGAAAGACTTGAGTTTCTTGGCGATGCCATACTTGGCTTGGTTATTGGAGAATATTTTTATAAAAAATTTCCCCATGATCTTGAAGGATCTTTAACTAAGATGAGGGCAGAGTCTGTTAACGAAAAAGTTTTGTTTTTCATTGCCAAGGGTCTAGGCCTTGGAGATTATATAAGATTTGGCAAAGGTGAAGAGAAAAATGGGGGAAGCAAGAGAGAATCAACTTCTGCTGACGCTCTTGAAGCCCTAATTGGCGCAGTTTATTTGGATTCAGACTTCAAGGTAGCAAAGAATATTATTTTAAGTTTATTTGATGAATTCTTAAAGGAAGATGGATATAAGCTTTTTAACATTGATTTTAAAACCATGCTTCAAGAAGAGGTTCAAAAGTCTGGACAGAAAGCTGAGTATAAACTAGTTAGAGAAGAAGGACCTGACAATGACAAGACCTTCTTTACAGAATTATACCTAGATGGAATTTTAGAAGGTAAGGGATCTGGAAAGACTAAGAAAGAGTCTCAGCAGGAAGCCGCCAAAGTTGCCCTTGAAAGGAGAAGGAATGGCTAAGAGAAATATAATACCTATTTTCATTCCTCACTACGGCTGTCCTAATGATTGTGTTTTTTGCAACCAAAGAAAAATTACAGGGATATCTACAGATATTTCAAATAGTGATGTGGAAGATACTATTTTGGAATATCTTTCTTATTTTAAGAGGAAGGATAATGTTGAAGTTGCCTTCTATGGCGGAAGCTTTACTGCCATTCCCCTTGAAGAACAAGTTGGATTTTTAAGAGTTGCCCACTCTTACAAGGAGAAGGGTTTAGTTAAGTATATTAGACTTTCAACAAGGCCCGATGCCATTGAGGAAGAGATTCTAGACAATTTAAAAAAATATGGCGTAGACATAATTGAACTTGGCGTCCAAAGTCTTGACCCAGAGGTTCTAAGATTATCCAACAGGGGACATGATTCTTCTTGTGTATATGAAGCAGCGAGCTTAATTAAGTCCTATGGTTTTAAACTAGGTCTTCAGCAAATGGTAGGCCTTCCAGGAGATGATTTGGAAAAATCACTTTATACTGCCAGAGAATTTGTTAAGTTAGACCCCTATTGTGTGAGAATTTATCCAACCCTTGTTATAAAAGAAACTGCCTTATGTAAAAATTTGGAAAGAGGAAGTTACCAGGCTCTTGAATTAGAGGATTCTATTGGATATGTAGCAGACCTTTTAAATATTTATTATAGGCACAATATTAATGTAATAAGGGTTGGACTTCAGCCAACAGATAATATAAATTATGGTGGCGATATTATTGCAGGAGCCTTTCATCCTGCCTACAGACAATTAGTTGAATCTTATTATTTCAAAAAGGCACTTATAAATTATTTTAGGTCTTCAAATAATATTGAAGATGAAGTTACAATCCTTGCTAATGGGAAAAATATTTCTAATATAAGTGGACAGGGGTCAAAAAACAAGAAAGAAATAATTAAGAAATTAGGAATAAAAAAATTAAATCTTAGACAAGAAGATCTGACTAATTTTGAAGTAAAGATTCTGTCAAAGAAAGACGAAGTTATTGATGTGAGAGATTACTACAGGTGAGTAGATGTTTTTAAAATCCGTTACTATGCAGGGCTTTAAGTCCTTTGCAAATAGAACAAAAATTGAATTAGATAAGACCACTACGGCAATTGTTGGACCTAATGGAAGTGGAAAAAGTAATATTACAGATGCAATAACCTGGGTACTGGGAGAGTCTTCTGCTAAAAACTTACGTGGGGCCAAGATGGAAGATGTTATTTTCTCTGGAACTGACTCAAAAAAGCCTCTTGGTATGGCTGAAGTTACAATCCTTTTTGATAATTCGGATAAGTCACTAAACCTTCCTTATAATGAAGTTTCTGTAACTAGGAGGATGTACAGGTCTCTTGAAAGTGAATTTTTGATTAACAACAAGAAGTGCAGGCTCAAGGACATAAAAGAACTATTTATGGATACGGGAATTGGCAAGGATGGTTATTCCGTTATTGGTCAAGGAAAAATCGAATCAGTCCTAAGTTCAAAGCCAGAAGACAGGAGAAATATTTTCGAAGAAGCTGCAGGAATTTCAAAATATAAGTACAAGAAAGTTCAATCTAAGAACAAACTCTTAAAGACTGAGGAAAATTTAATTAGAATAGAAGATATTCTTTCAGAAATTGAAAGTCAAGAAAAGAATTTGAGGGTTCAGGCAGAAAAAGCTGAAGCTTACTTAAAAGACTATGAAGAATTAAAAATCTATGACATAAACTACTCTTGCAAGGATATGGAAAAACGTGAAGAGGACTTGGCAAATAAGATAGAAGAGCTTGAAGTCCTTAAAGAAGATTCTAAAAAAATCTTAATTAATAGAGAAAGTTTGTCGCAAAACCTTGAAGAAATCCAAGAAAAATTAGAAAAATTGAAGGAAGAAGATGAAGCTTCTAGTGAAAAATTAAATCTCTCAAGGGAAGACTTTGATAAGTTAAATTTAGAAATTAACCTTGATGAAGAAAAAATAAATTCTTTAAAGAAAGATATTGAAAGAATTGGTCTTGAAAATGAAAATCTAGATAAAGACCTACTTGGTTTAAAAGAATCTCTTGAAGAAATCGAAAAAGATAGAGAAGTTTTAAATAAATCAAAGGAAGAAATTCTTGATAAGTTAACAACAAAGGATTCTGTAATAAAAAATTTAGAAGCTGAATTTAAAAACTTAGAAGAAGTAGGCAACTTAAATTTTGAAAATAAAAACAAAGTTAAAAATGAAATTGAAAATATAAAATTTAAGAGCGAAACCCTAAAGGACATTATAGAAGAAAAAAATAATAGGAAGTCTAATTTAGATAAGTCAATTGAAAATCTAAAAGAAAATCAAGCTGAATTTTCAAAGATTATAGATAGAGATTCTTTAGAATTAAAGTCTTTAAAAGAAAAGCTAGAAAAAGATGATCGTGAATTTGAAAAAACCAAAGAAAGCCTTTTAAAGCTTGATGAAGAAAATAAAAAGCTAGAAAACAAATTAATTGGAAAGAAAAACGAAGGAAACGAGATCCTCGCTAGATTAAAAATTTTGGAAAATATGGAATCAAATTATGAAGGTTACAATAGGACTGTCAAATCCTTTATGAATTTTTCTTCTAAAAACAATATTTTTAAGGATTCACTCTATGGTCCAGTGGCAGAGAAATTCTATGTAGAAAAAGAATTTGAAAAAGCAATTTCTGTTGCCCTTGGGTCTATGTCACAAAACATTATTGTGTCATCAACCAAAGATACTTCAGAGATGTTAAAAATCTTGGAAAAAAATAAGATGGGAAGGGCTACCTTCTTGCCTCTGGATAGGGTGTCTGGCAACAAAGTCAATATAAATTCTAAGGAAGATGGAATGGTTGGACTTGCTTGCGACCTAATAAAGTTTGATGAAGTCTTTAAAGGTATCTTTTATAATTTGCTTGGAAGAGTCATAATAGCCGATAACTTCAAGAATGCTTCTAGAATTTCAAAAAAGCACAGGCTTAAAGTTGTAACTCTTAAGGGAGAAGTTTTTAACCCATCAGGAGCAATAACAGGTGGTTCCCTTAATAATTACAATAGTAGCTTTATTTTGCGAAAAAATGAAATTACAGACTTCCAAAATAAATTCAAGGATCTTCAAGGGCAAATCAAGAAAATTGAATCTGAAAAAAATCATCTTGAAGAAAAAATTTCTGAACTCAATGAATTTGCAGAAACTTATATGGAAAAGAGGAATGCTGTTAAATTTAAGATTAGTAACCTTGAGTCAAATATCTATAAAAATAAAAATGACAAGGACCTTAACTTAGAATACCTAAATAAGTATCTAGGAGAAATGGAAGAGTTGGAAGAAAATATAAAGGCTGACTTAAACACCTTAGAAAATAACAAGCTTGAAATTGAGAATAAAAACAAGTTACTTGAAGATCTCTTAAATGAAGTTGACAGCGGAGATAGGCTTGCAGTACTTTCAAAGGAAATCGAAGGATTAAAGACAGAAAAAATTGAAATCCAATTATTAGAAAGAGAAAATAGAGAGAAAATCCTTTATAAGACTAGGGAAATAGATAGGATAAATTCAGACTTATCTTTAACTGGGGAGAAACTTGAGAATAATAAGAAACTTCTAATGGAAGCTCAAAGAAATATTGAAGAAAAGAAAAAATCTAATGATGAAAACAAAAAGTCTCTTGAAGAAGTCAGAAAATCCATTGAAAGTTTGAAGAATCACTTAGAAGAAGTTAAAAAAGATTTAGATGAGAAGAATAAGGATTACTTAGATAAGAGAGAAGAACTTTCAGATTTAAAGGAAAAGTCCTTGGTTATAAGTTCTGAAATGGAAAAGACAGAACTAAAAATAGAAATGAATAGGAATAAAATTTCTAATGAAGTGGAAAGGTTAAAGGAAGATTACGAAGTAGAAGATTATCACGAATTTATTGACGAAAGCCTCAAGGATTTAAAAGAGGGAAGTCTAAGAAGATTAAAGAAAAAAGTTCGTGACTATGACGAAGTAAATATTTCATCGATAGAAGAGTATAGGATAGTTAAAGAAAGATTTGATTTCTACACTTCTCAAAGAGATGATTTAATTCAATCTAAGGAAGAGATTAAATCGATCTTAAGCAAGCTTGACCATGAGATGAAAAAATTATTCAATGAAGCTATGGAAGAAATTTCAGGGAACTTTACAGAAATTTTTAAAATTCTATTTAATGGTGGTCGAGCAGAAATAAGCATTGAGGGAGATGTCTTAGAATCAGGAATTGAAATCAAGGCATCACCACCAGGTAAGAGATTGCAGTCACTTTCACTTTTATCAGGTGGTGAGAGATCTCTTACGGCAGTTGCTCTCTTATTTGCCCTCTTAAAGTATAGACCGGCGTCATTTTGCATCCTAGATGAAATTGATGCCGCCCTAGACGATGCCAACATCAAGAGGTATGCAGATTACCTTCTAACACTAGAAGGAATTCAATTCATTATAATTACTCACAGGAAGCTCACAATGGAGATTGCAAAGACCATGTATGGTGTTACAATGGAAGAGAAAGGAATTAGTAAGTTGTTCTCTGTAAAATTAAAGGATTAGGTGATATATATGTTTAATTGGTTAAAAGATAAATTTAAGAAAAAAGATTCTGAAGAAACAAAAGATATTCATGAAAAACTTGAAGGAGTTTCAGAAGAAGAAAATCTTTCTAAAGAAAATGTAGAGACATCAGAAAAAAAAGAAGATACAAATGAAGTCTTTAAGGATAGTGAAGTAGTTGAAGAAGCCTTAGAGGATAAGGAAGAAAAACCTGTTCAAGAAGAATCCCAAGAAGCAGAAGAAATTCATGAAAAGCTTGAAGAAGTATCAGAAGGTGGAAATCTTTCTAAGGAAGATGTAGAGACATCAGAAAAAAAAGAAGATACAAATGAAGCCTTTAAAGACAATGAAGTAGTTGAGGAAGCCTTAGAGGATAAGGAAGAAAAGCAAGAAGAAATTCAATCAGAAGCAGAAGAAATTTATGAAAAGCTTGAAGAAGTTTCAGAAGAGGGAAATCTTTCTAAAGAAGATGTAGAGACATC
>NZ_KV820452.1:7610-101675 GCF_001815405.1 Peptoniphilus sp. HMSC075B08
TTAGAGGATAAGGAAGAAAAGCAAGAAGAAATAAAAGAAGAGCCCAAAAAAGTTTCACTCTTCCAAAGACTAAAGGAAGGTTTGGATAAGACTAGAAAAGAAGTTGGAATAAAAATTAACACAGTCCTAGGAGCCTACGTCAAGATTGATGACGAAATGCTTGAAGACCTGGAAGACATTTTAATATCAGCAGATATTGGAATGGAAACGACAATGAAGTTAATTGACAACTTGCGTGAAACAATTATAAGAGAAAAAATAAATGATCCACAAGAAGTTAAACCACTTCTAATGGCAGAAGCAAAGAAATTAATGAACCCAGACTTAAACACTCCAATTAATACAGAACCACCTGTAATCATCTTGGTAGTTGGGGTAAATGGTGTTGGAAAGACAACAACTATTGGTAAACTTTCTTCAAGATTTAAAAGAGATGGCAAGTCAGTTCTTGTTTGTGCAGCTGATACTTTTAGGGCAGCAGCCATTGACCAATTAAAGGAATGGGGAAATAGGGCTCACGTAGATATAATCAGCCACGCTGAAGGGTCTGATCCTGCAGCAGTTGTCTTTGACGCAATAGAAGCTGCTAAGGCAAGAAAGACTGACGTCTTAATAGTTGACACAGCGGGAAGACTTCACAACAAGTCTAATCTAATGAAGGAACTTGAAAAAATTAACAGAATTATCACTAATAAGTATCCAGAAGCAAACCGTGAAAATCTATTAGTTCTTGATTCAACAACAGGTCAAAATGCAATTAACCAAGCTAAGACCTTTAGAGAAGCAACTGACATAACAGGCATTGCACTTACAAAGCTTGACGGAACTGCAAAGGGTGGAGTTGTTGTTGCCCTTCAATCAGAACTAGGAATTCCTATTAAACTTATTGGAGTTGGAGAAGGCATTGATGACCTTCAAGACTTTAACATTGATAGCTTCTTAGAAACAATTTTTGGATAAAATTAATAAAGATATTAAGTAGGTCACAGAGCCTACTTTTTTTATTGATCAATTTTAAAAGATGTTCTTAAAAAATTATAAGAAGACATATTGTGAAAAATTTTTATTAGCTCGCAAGAGAAATTGAAAAAGAAAATTGCATTAGCTTATAAAAACTTATTGAATTATAAAAACTTATTAAGCTATAAAGACCTATTAAGTTATAAAAACTTATTAAACGAAAAATTATTATGAGTTCATAAAAATTTATAAAGTAAGAAATTTTTATAACATTATATAAATTTGCTATTTATCAAAAATTTTATGAGTTATTAAACTTTTTAAATTCAAAGTTACTCATGAGAGAAAAATGTTAAAACATCCTAAAAAAATTTAAAAATTTTCAAAATTCTTGTTGACATTAAGTGGGCTATTAGTTAGAATTAAATAGGTCAAGTAAAGAGGTTGACCTCTCAGAAAAATGGTGATAAAATGAATGAGAAATTTTTCAGGATGAACAGCTTACTTGATTTCTACGGAAAGCTTCTTACTGAAAAGCAGATGAAGGCTGCACTAATGTATTATGTTTATGATTGCACAATCAATGAGATTTCATCTGAGCTTAATATATCTAAGCAAGCAGTTTTCGATAACTTAAAAAGAGCTGAAAACAACTTAGAAGAGTTTGAAGAAAAGCTTGAGTTAATAAAAAACACAAAAAAAGAAGAAGCTAATAAAGAAGAAAAAAAAGAAAAAATAGAAAGTATTTTAGAAAGTATAGAAAAAGAATCTTTAAGTCAAAATAATAATTTGAAGATTAAAGAACTTAGACAAATACTTTTTGACTAGGAGGTGGATCTTTGGTATTCGAAAGTTTATCCGATAAATTGCAAAATACCCTGCAAAACTTAAGGGGCAAGGGTAAATTATCTGAAAAAGATATTGACGCTGCAATGCGTGAGGTAAAACTTGCACTTCTTGAAGCTGACGTAAACTTCAGAGTTGTAAAAGACTTTGTCAAGACAGTAAAAGAAAGAGCTTTGGGGAAAGAAGTTTTAGAATCCCTAACTCCCGGCCAGCAAGTAATAAAAATTGTTAATGAAGAACTCACAAACTTAATGGGAACCAGCGAGGTCAAGATTGACTTCTCAAAAAAACCAACGGTTATAATGATGTGTGGTCTTCAAGGTGCAGGTAAAACTACTACAAGTGGTAAGCTTGCCAATAAATTGAAAAAAGATGGAAAGAGACCTCTTCTAGTTGCTTGTGACGTTTACAGACCAGCAGCTATAAAACAACTTCAAGTTGTAGGTGAATCTGTTGACACTCCAGTATTTACTATGGGTGACAAAATTTCCCCGGTAGATATTTCTAAGGCAGCTCTTGAGCATGCTAAGAAAAATGGCAATGATGTTGTTATCATTGATACGGCTGGTAGACTTCACATAGATGAAACTCTTATGAAGGAGCTTCAAGATATTCATGATGCACTAGAACCATCAGAAGTTCTTCTTGTCCTAGATGCAATGACAGGGCAAGATGCAGTAAATGTAGCAGATACTTTTGATGATATGTTAAAGTTAACAGGTGTTATCTTAACTAAACTTGATGGTGACGCAAGAGGTGGTGCTGCCCTATCAATTAGGTCAGTTACAGATGTTCCAATAAAATTCATTGCCAGCGGTGAAAAAATGGACAATATTGAAGTCTTTCATCCAGACAGGATGGCTTCAAGGATACTTGGCATGGGGGATGTGCTCTCCTTAATTGAAAAAGCACAGACAGCTGTTGATGATAAAAAGGCAAAGGAACTTGAAGAAAAGCTTAGGAAGTCAACTTTCACTTTTGAAGATTTCCTAGATCAGATGCAACAAATGAAAAACATGGGGCCACTTGAAGATATTATAGGAATGATTCCTGGTATGAACAGCAAGGCTCTAAAGGGAATTAACTTACCTGAAAATGAATTTGCAAAAGTAGAGGCTATGATTCTTTCCATGACTAAGAAGGAAAGACAAAAGCCAGAAATTATAGATTCTTCCAGAAGGAAGAGAATTGCAAAGGGTTCTGGAACTAGTCCAGCCGATGTAAATAAACTTATTAAACAGTTTAAGGACATGAGAAAGATGATGAAGCAATTTGGAAACATGTCCAAGACAATGGGAAAAAGAAAATTTAAACTTCCTTTTTCCTTTTAAGCTAGCTTATATATTTTAATATATAAATTTTATTGTGGAGGTGAATAATTTGGCAGTTAAAATTAGACTTAGAAGAATGGGTGCTAAGAAAACACCCTTTTATAGAATAGTTGTAGCAGACTCTAGAAGCCCTAGAGATGGAAAATTCATCGAGGAGATTGGTTATTACAACCCACTTACAACTCCTAAAAAAGTTGTTGTAGATGCAGAAAAAGCTAACAATTGGATTAAGAATGGTGCAAAACCTACTGATACAGTTGACAGACTTTTCAGAGAAAACTCAGTGTATGGTGCTGGTGCAAACTCAAATAATACAGCAGAAGCAAGTGAATCAGAAGCTACTGAATAACAGTATGTTTGGAGGACCAAAATGGTTGAATTAATTGAATATATTGCTAAATCTTTAGTTGACGATCCTTCTTCAGTTGATGTGGCAATGACTAAGAATGATAATTCAATTGATATTACTCTTAAAGTTGCATCAAATGATATGGGAAAAGTTATTGGCAAACAAGGCAGAATTGCTAAGGCAATAAGAGCGATTTTAAAAGCTGTTTCACTAAAAGAAGATGTAAAGGTTAATTTGGAAATTGAAGAATATTAAAGATTCAATTACTTGCATTGGTAAAATTATTAATACTCACGGTATTAAGGGTGAACTTAAAGTTAATCCATATACCTTTGACAAAAATAGGTTTTCTAAACTTAAAAGCGTATTTATAGGCGAAGATTTAAAGGAATTTTTTATAAAAAAAGTTCGAGTAAATGATTTTGTCTACCTAAGCTTTGAGGGATATGAAAATATAAATGATGTCCTTAATTTAAAGGGTCTAAACATTTATATTAAGGATGAAGACAGGTTAGAGCTTGAAGAAGACCAATATTATGTTTCTGATTTAATTGGAAAAGAAGTTTATGACACTGATGGAAATTACATTGGAGTCTTAAAGGAAATATTGGAATACCCAGCTAATGATATTTTTGTCATAGAAGGCAAGGATAAGGAGACTTACCAAGTGCCAGGAGTTAAAGAATTTATTAAAAAAATAGATTCAACAATAACTATTAAGTTAATAGAAGGAATGATTTTGTGAAAATTAGTGTTTTAACATTATTTCCCGATTTCATAAATAATATTAGAGATTTTTCTATTGTTGGAAGATCTATTGGCCAAGGAAAGTTAGAATTAGAGACTGTAGATATTAGAGATTTTGCCATCAACAAATATTTACAAGTTGATGATTATCCCTATGGCGGTGGACCTGGTATGCTAATGCAAATTAAACCAATAGTAGAGGCAATAGAATCTGTAAAGACAGAAAATTCTAAGGTTTACTATATGTCCCCACAGGGCAAGGTGCTCACACAGGATAAGCTAAAAGAATTAAAAGGAGAAGAACATATAATTCTTCTAAATGGACACTACGAAGGTATTGACAACAGAGTCATTGAAAATTATGTAGATGAAGAAATTTCCATTGGTGATTATGTTTTAACTGGTGGAGAACTGGCATCTATGGTTGTTATAGATGGCGTGTCGAGACTACTTGATGGTGTACTTGCAAGTGAAGAGTCTTTTGAAGACGAATCACACTACAACGGACTTTTAGAACATCCTCAGTACACTAGACCAAGAGAATTTAGAGGACTTGAAGTTCCAGATATTCTTCTAAGTGGAGACCATGAAAAAATTAGAAAATATAGGCTTAGAGAGTCTGTAAAAAACACTTTACAGAAGAGGCCAGACTTATTAAAAGAAAAAACTTTAAATGATGAAGAAAAAGATATATTGAAAGATTTACTGGAAGGAGGTAAAGACAATGGATTATATTAAAGCTATTGAAGATGAACAAATAAATGAAAATTTACCTAAATTTAACGTTGGGGATACAGTTAGCGTTCACTACAGAATTATCGAAGGCGAAAGACAAAGAATCCAAGTATTTGATGGTACTGTATTAAAGATTCAAGGAAAAGGCGCTAGAAAGACTTTCACAGTAAGAAGAATTTCTTATGGTATTGGAGTTGAAAGAACATTCCTACTTAACTCACCAAGAATTGCTGATCTTGTAGTTACAAGAAAGGGTAGAGTTAGACGTGCTAAACTTTACTATCTTAGAGATAGACAAGGTAAGGCTGCAAAAGTTAGAGAAAAGACAAATTACTGAGAATGGGACTTTATGTCCTATTTTTAGTATTCTTTTATTTTGAGCAAATAATTTAATAAAGGGTGATAATATGAAAAAACTTTTTATGGGACTATTTTTAATAGTGGTTCTAGCAGCTGGTGCATTTTTATTTGTTGAAAATAGAGGAACTAGCAAAATCTCAACTAAGTACGATAAATTTAACTTTTTGACAGAAGACAAGGATATAGATAAGGAAGACTTTTCTATAGAAGATGGAATGATTTATCTTTCCCTAGACTACATAAAGGAATATCTTGACAAAGATATCCAGTATGACAAGTCAAGTGGTGAAGTTAGAATCAACAACGACCATGCAAACAAAGTGCTTAAGTTAAATGAATATGAGGCAAAATTTAACAGCGGTACAATTGATTTAAGGGCTCCTGTTATAGAAAAAGATGGGAAAATCATGCTTCCAATAGAAGCTTTTATCTATGACTATGATGTAAGGCTAAGATATGACAAGGATATTAGACTACTCTTACTTGATTACAGAGATAAGGATTACGACTTAAGCAAGACTACTTCAGAAACTCTTTTAAGAGAAGGTGCTTCCAAGAGAAGCCCTATTATAAAGAAACTTCCTCAGGGAGAAGAGCTTTATGTTTATGGAGATAAGGGAAAGTACTACAAGGTTAGGATGACAGAAGGTTATGCAGGATATGTTTTGAAGAAAGATTTAGATGAAAACTTTGAAAAAGTTTCTTTTAAGTCTACTTCTAAAAATACATCAGATGGTCTTATTAATTTAACTTGGGATTACACTTACGCAGAACATTCTGAAGACAAGATTAATCAAATTAAGGATATCAAAGGACTTGATGTTATAATTCCAACTTGGTTCTCCATAAGAAATGGCAATGGAGATATGATTGACAGAGGGAATCAAAATTATATTAAAAAATATAATGATCTTGGAATAGATGTCTGGGCATATTTAGATAACTCCTTTGATCCAGAAATTACTCACGAAGCTCTATCAAATGAAAAAACTCGTAAAAAAATTATAAATAAAACTCTTGAACTATGTAAAAAGTATGGAATGAAGGGAATAAACATCGACTTTGAACATACAAAGATAGATGACAGAGATTATATAACTGACTTTGTAAGAGAATTTAGACAAGCTGCAGGTGAAGACTTTATAATAACTGTTGATGTTACACCACAAATATCAGCTGATGTTACAAAGGAACCTTACGATAGAAAGGCCCTTGCTGAAATTGCTGATTATATGGTTGTAATGGCTTATGACCAACACTGGGGTTCATCAGATAAGGCTGGATCAGTTGCTCAATACAAGTGGGTAGAAGGATCTATCAATGTCCTATTTAGAAACATTCCTAATAAAAAAATGATTCTTGGAGTTCCACTTTACACAAGAATTTGGAAAGAAGATGGTGGAAAGGTAACTTCAAAGACAATTTCCATGGATGAAGTTGCAAGAATTATTGCATCCAAGGGACTAAAACCAGTATGGGATAAGGAATCTCAACAAAATTATATTGAGTATCAAGAAAATGGTGCGGACTACAAGATTTGGATTGAAGATGCAAATTCTCTAGAGAAAAAAGTTTCTCTTGTCAATAAATATAACTTAGCAGGTGTTGGAAGCTGGAGACTTGGTTTTGAAACTTCTAACATTTGGGATGTAATCTCAAAAGAACTTGATAAAACAAACTAAAAATTGACAATTGTGCCATTTAAGTATAGAATTATCTTGTAAACATTGATAACAAATTTTAATTAGGAAGTGTTTAAAAATTTTACCAGATACACACAAAATCGTGGCAAAAATCGTCCACGACAGAATAAAAGATAAATACAATGTTAATTTAAATTTAGAAAAAATGCTTTGGGGATCAGTTGCCCCTGATGTTCTTCCTTATTACAAGTTGAAGAGACATTATTTCGATGAATCGGGAGATTATATTGCAAAAGAAATTACTAAATTAATTTTCTTTTCTAGATTTTCTTATTCAGAAGGAAATGAAAGCAATTTATTAATTAATTATGTGAGCAAGAGGCTTGGCATAATAAGTCACTATCTCTGTGACTTTGTTTGCTATCCTCACGCTTATAGGATGACTTTTGTAGAAAACTTGAGAAAACATGTTAAGTACGAACAAGACTTAGCTCTTTATGCAAGAGAAAATAAATATTTAGAAGAAAACTTTTCTAGTGTTATTAGTGTTTCTGACATTAATTTCTTAGAAGATTCTGAACTAAAGCTTGAAGAAAGAGTTAAAAAGTATTTAATAGATGTAATAGACCAATACAAGGAGTCAGATCATTCTTTTGACAATGATTTAAACTTTGCCTTGAATTTATGTACAAACATTTCTACTTTAGTTATTGAATCAAGTCTCCAATTCCAGGGAGATTACGACATACAATTTATTTAAAAGAAATTCTTTCACTCTTAGTGGGTGAAAGTTTTTTATAGTTAGGGAGGAAAAAATGAGGAACAACTCTAGTGCTACAAAACTAGATCTAAGAGAGACACAAATTGCGATTAAATCAGTTAAAGATTATTTTCAAAGAGACTTGGCAAATACCTTAAACCTACAAAGAGTTTCTGCGCCTTTATTTGTTAGACCTGAAACTGGTCTTAATGACAACCTAAATGGAGAAAAAGCAGTAGATTTTCACCTAAGACAATATGGAATTAATGTTGAAATTGTTCAATCACTAGCTAAGTGGAAGAGAAATGCACTTAAGGACTACAACTTCAACATGTATGAAGGTATCTATGCAGACATGAACGCCATTAGGGCTGAAGAAGAGTTAGATGAAATTCACTCATCTTATGTTGACCAATGGGACTGGGAAAAAATTATTGACAAGTCAGATAGGAATAAGGAATATCTCTTTTTAATTGTTAAAGAAATTTACTCTGTATTTAAAAGAACTGAAGAATACATCAATCAAACCTACCCTTACATTCTTTCAAAAAAACTACCTGAAGAAATTTTCTTTATAACTTCTCAAGAGTTAGAAGATAAGTATCCAGGAAAAACATCTAAAGAAAGAGAAAAATTAATTTGTAAGGAAAAGGGAGCAGTTTTCATCATGGGCATAGGCCATAATTTAACTTCTGGTGAGCCCCATGATCATAGATCTCCTGACTATGATGATTGGGACCTAAATGGAGATATCTTGTTCTGGGATGAGGTTCTAGGAAATTCTCTTGAAGTATCAAGCATGGGTATTCGTGTCGATGAAGAATCACTTAAGAGTCAATGTGAACTTGCCAATACAACAGATAGATTTAAACTTCCTTATCACCAAGACGTTTTAAACGCAGAATTACCTTACACTGTTGGTGGTGGTATTGGACAATCAAGAATTTGTATGTTTTTCTTAGAGAAACAACACATTGGTGAAGTTCAAGTAGGAGTTTGGGATGAAAACAGTTTGAACTTCTGCAAGGAAAATAAAATAAAATTATTATAATTACATTACATTTACAAATTGGATTTCAATCCTCCGTGACTTATAGTATAATTAATTTATATGAACTAACGGAGGATTTTTTTATGGAATTGGCAGAAAAACTGAATCAACAATCTTATAAAAGACTTGCCTTTAAAGATATAAAAAAATACTTAATTGCAAATTTCTTATACAAGGGCGACTTGGATAGTATTAACATTTTACTTAATATTTACAATGTTTACGAATCTATAGAAAACATATATCCAAGATATGTCACTCTTGATAATTTAAGAAAGGATATTGTAAGAATATATAGGCAAAAAGAGGGAATAGAACTTATAGCTAGGAATCTCTCCAACCTTATCCATGATGATATAAATAGGTTGGAGCTTTACTTGTACTTAGAAGGCTATAGGCTTGGTTTTAACTCGAAAAAACACATAAATATGCTTGAGATAATAACTCTAAGATACCTTACAATAGATGAGCTTTACAATAGGAAGAAGCTTTTTCAATATGAGTTCAAAAATGAAGAAGTTTTGGCTTTTAAGAAGTTAGTTTTTAAAGAAATAAGAAAAGATAGACAAATTAGAATTTTCATAAAAAACACTCTTACTGATGTTAGAAAAAAGCTTTTAAACAGTAAGATTGCAAGTATAAACGATCATCTTGACATGCAGCTTATCTTTAGAAGCCAAGATGATGACGTTGAAATAAAAGAAGTTGACTCCTACTTAACTGATTCTGAAATTGAAAATTTAAATAATAAAATTTCTAAGTTTCTATACATAGATTGCTTTAGAGTTTTTAGAAATGCCTTTTGGGATGGAGTTAATGATAGAGTTTTAAAGAGATATAAGTAAGGATAGTTTTATACTATCCTTTTTAAAGTGGTGATAAATTGGTAATTTTGGGGATAGACCCTGGTATAGCCATAGTTGGCTATGGTTTCTTAGAGCTTAAGGGAAATTCATATAGGGTTTTAGACTACGGTGCTATAACAACTGAAGCAAAAACTCCTCTTCCTGATAGGTTGAATATTATCTATGAAGAACTAAATGATTTAATAGAAAAGTATAAGCCAGAAGATATTGCCTTTGAGGAGCTTTTTTTCAACAAGAATGTAAAAACTGCCATAACAGTTGCCCAAGCTCGTGGGATTGAAGTGCTTGCTGCTAAAGAGTCTGGGGCAGGAATTTATGAGTACACGCCCCTCCAAGTAAAACAAGCTATAGTTGGATATGGAAGAGCTACAAAAAATCAGGTTCAAGAGATGGTAAAAATTATCTTGAACTTAGAAAAAGTTCCAAAACCTGATGATGTTGCAGATGCTTTGGCAGTTGCAATAACTCATGGCAGTTCAATTAAGTTTAAGGAAAGTTTTAGGATGATATAATGATAGATTTTTTAAAGGGAAAGGTACACTCAACTGACAGGGGTTACTTAGTTCTTGAATCCAATGGAATAGGCTATATTGTAAATATGGTATCAAGAGAACTTCATACTTTTTATGAAAATGAAGAAGTATTTATAAATATTAGGTTAGTTTTAAGAGAAGATGCTGCAATTTTATATGGTTTCAGAGAGGTTGAAACTAGAGATGCCTTTGATTTATTGACAGGCGTAACAGGGATTGGCCCTAAACTTGCCATGGGAATACTTGATGGTGACGATGTATTTAATATTGCAAAATATATTATATCCAAAGATGAGAAGTCCCTTACTAAGTTACCGGGAATAGGCAAGAAAACTGCTCAAAGAATAATCCTCGAATTAAAGGATAAGGTTGAAAAATTAGATTTAGATTTTGCATCAATGACTGATAATGTTGAAACTATTGAAGAAAAGGATGATCCAGCAGTTGAGGCTCTTATTTCCTTAGGTTATAATGTATATGACGCTAAAAAAGCACTAGATAAGGTTGACTCTTCTCTTGATATTTCCGAGAGAATAAGAGAAGCCTTAAAATTAATGGGTTGATACAATGGAAAAAAATAGATTAGTGGAGCCAGAACTTATTGATGGCGATGCTAGGGAGGTAAGCCTTAGACCTAAGTGGCTTGATGAGTATATTGGCCAAGACAAGGTAGTTGAAAATTTAAAGATTTTTATTGAAGCTGCAAAGAATAGGTCAGAACCTCTGGATCACACTCTTTTAAGTGGACCACCAGGGCTTGGCAAAACCACACTGGCTGGTATTATTGCAAATGAGATGGGTGTTAATCTAAAAGTGACATCAGGACCAGCCATAGAGAAGCAGGGTGACCTAGCAAGTATTCTAACAAACTTAAATAATGACGATGTACTTTTTATAGATGAAATTCATAGATTAAATAAATCTGTAGAAGAAATTTTATACCCTGCTATGGAGGACCATGCCTTAGACATAATAATTGGTAAAGGTCCATCTGCAAGGTCTATTAGACTTGATCTAGCGCCTTTTACTCTCATAGGGGCAACTACAAGAGCAGGCATGCTAACATCACCTCTTAGGGATAGATTTGGTGTAATGTTAAAATTAGACCTATACGACACAAAATCTCTTGTTGAGATAATTATGAGATCTGCAAAGATTTTAAATGTTCCAATTGAAGAGGAAGGTGCTCTTGAGATTGCAAGAAGGTCTAGAGGAACACCGAGAATTGCCAATAGGTTATTAAAAAGAGTTAGAGACTATGCTGAGGTAAAAGAAGGAGGAGTTATAACAACTAAGGTTGCTATAAAGGGCCTAAATCTTCTTGAAATCGATAAGTTTGGACTAGATAATATTGACAGAAGAATTATACTTACAATGATTGAGAAGTTCAATGGAAGACCAGTGGGTATTGATGCTATTTCAGCAGCCATTGGTGAAGATAAGGGAACAGTAGAAGATGTTTATGAGCCTTATTTAATGCAAATAGGCTTTATTATTAGAACGCCTAGAGGAAGAGTGGCTACAAAAAGAGCCTATGACCATTTTGGATTGGAGTATAAGGATGAATAATAAAATGAAAAAAATATTATTGTTAGCTATATTTTTGGTTTTTCTACCATTAAATATATTTGCTAAGGAAGATTATGACAAGATAGATATTAAGGTTGGAAAATCTCTTTCAGCCGGTGAAAGTTTAAAAGTAAAGTCCAAATCAAATTTAAAAGTTGTTACTTCCGATGAACAAGTTATTAATAATACAAATAACAAGGAAATAAACATTAAATTCGACGGAAAAAATATTAATCTAAATGGAAAAAATTTCAAGTTAAATAATTTTCCTCAAAATGGAGCTTTTTTAATTTCTTCTGATTCTCCAATTTATGTAGATAAAATCAAAAGAAACTATGGAGGAGCAATTTCCTTTAGAGTAAATAATAAAAAGCTAGACATAGTGAACAGAGTTGAGATGGATGAGTATTTAAAAGGAGTTCTTCCAAAAGAAATGAGTCCAAGCTTCCCAATGGAATCATTAAAGGCTCAAGCTCTTTGTTCAAGATCTTTTGCCATAAATAACTACAATAAGTTTATTAAAAATGGTTATAATCTTGACGATACTACAAGGTCTCAAGTTTATTATGGAAAAGATGTTGAAGAAAAAACAACAAATAAGGCTGTAGAAGAAACCATTGGTCAAGTTATTAAGTACGATGGAAAAGTTGCGGAGACTATCTTCTGTGCTTCTTCTGGTGGATATACAGTTGCATCATCTGAAGCTTGGGGCGGAAATAGTGTTCCATACCTAATTTCAAAGGAAGATCCCTATTCAGTTCATCCATGGAAGTATGAACTAAAGAATAGCGACTTAAAGAAATTGAATTTAACTGACGTATTTAGCGTTAGTCTTGACTATAATAATTCAAATAGAGTAAATAATTTAACTTTCTCTACATCTAAGGGAGATGTAAAGATAAAAGCCACTGATTTTAGAAAAAAAATTGGCAACACAATTATTAAGTCCACTTTATTTGATGTAAATGTAATTGGAAACAAAGTATTTGTTAGTGGCAAGGGTTACGGTCATGGTGTTGGCATGAGTCAATACGGTGCTGTTGAAATGGCCAAAAAAGGAAGTAATTATAAGGATATTATTGAATTTTATTTCCCAGGAACAAATATTGAAAAAATAAAATAATAGAAAGGCAAAAATGAAAACAAAAGATTTTTATTACGACTTACCCAAGGAATTAATAGCACAACATCCTGAAGAAAAAAGAGACCATTCCAGACTTCTTGTTTTAGACAAAGAAAGTGGAGAAATGGAACACAAGCACTTTTATGACATCATTGACTATCTTAATGAGGGTGATTTGTTGGTATTAAACGACACCAAGGTAATGCCTGCAAGAATTTATGGACACAGAGAAGGAAAAGAAGAAAAAATAGAATTTCTCCTTTTGAATAGAAAAGATGATGTTTGGGAATGTCTATCTAAGCCTGGAAAGAAGGCAAAGCTTGGCACAAAAATTATTTTTAGCGACAAGTTAAGTGCAGAAGTAGTAGATATTTCCGAAGATGGATCTAGGTTTTTGAAATTTGAATATGATGGAATATTTGAAGAAATCTTAGATGAACTTGGAGAAATGCCTCTACCTCCATATATAACAGAAAAGTTAGAGGATAAAAATAGGTATCAAACAGTTTATGCAAGAGAAGAAGGTTCAGCTGCAGCGCCAACTGCAGGACTTCACTTTACTAAGGATTTGCTACAAAAAATAAAAGATAAGGGTATTGAAATTTGTTACATTACTCTTCACGTAGGTTTAGGAACCTTTAGACCAGTAAAAGTAGAAAATGTTGACGAACATGAAATGCATTCAGAATTTTATGTTATGACTAAGGAAGTTGCAGATAAAATTAATGCAGCTAAAGATAGGGGGAATAGGGTTATTGCAGTTGGCACAACAAGTGTTAGAACTGTTGAATCTATTGCCGATAATAATGGACGAGTTTGTGAAAAAAGTGGATTTACAAATATATTTATTTATCCACCTTATAAGTTTAAATGCGTAGATGCCCTTATAACAAATTTTCACTTGCCAGAATCCACTCTATTAATGTTGGTTTCATCCCTATCAAGCAGAGAAATTATTTTAAAGGCATATGAAGAAGCTGTTAAAGAAAGATATAGGTTTTTCAGTTTTGGTGATGCCATGTTTATAAGGTAGGTTTTATGTTTAAATTTGAATTATTAAAAACATCCAAGGATTCAAAAGCAAGACTTGGAAAAATAACTACAAATCACGGAGAAATTGAAACTCCAATCTTCATGCCAGTGGGAACAAGGGCAACAGTTAAGACAATGACACCAGATGAGCTTAAAGATATAGGGGCACAAATAATCTTATCCAATACCTATCATTTATTTTTAAGACCAGGTACTGAAATAATAGAAAAAGCTGGCGGCCTTCACAAGTTTATGAATTGGGACAAACCAATCTTAACTGACTCTGGAGGATTTCAAGTTTTTTCTTTATCAGACAATAGAAAGATAACTGAAGAAGGTGTTCATTTTAGAAGTCACATTGACGGAAGCAAGATGTTTATATCTCCAGAAAAGTCTATTGATATACAAAATATCTTAGGCTCAGATATAATTATGGCTTTTGATGAATGTGCACCTTATCCAGCAAGTCACGAATACATTGATCATTCAATGAGAAGAACTCTTAGGTGGGCCCAGAGGTGTAAAGACCATCACAAGAATGTAGATAATCAAACTCTTTTTGGAATCATTCAGGGTGGGATGTATAAAGATTTAAGAGAAATTTCTGCAAAAGAAATGGTTGATATGGACTTTAAGGGTTATTCTATTGGTGGACTTTCTGTTGGGGAACCAATTGATTTAATGACAGAAATTCTAGATTACACAACTGACTTTATGCCAGAAAATAAACCTAGATACCTAATGGGAGTTGGAAGTCCAGACTACTTATTCGAAGCAGTTGAAAGAGGAGTGGACATGGCAGACTGTGTTCTTCCTACAAGAATTGCAAGAAATGGAACTGTACTTACTCATCAGGGAAGAATTCCAATTAAGAATGCAGTTTACAAAGAAGACTTCTCAAGACTTGATGATGAATGTGACTGCTACACTTGTAGAAACTTTTCTAAGGCTTATCTTAGACACTTATTCAATGTAGACGAGATTCTTGGTATGAGACTTGCAACAATTCACAATCTTTACTTCTTAATTGATATGATGGAAAATATTAGAGAATCAATTAGGGGAGATTACTTCCTAGAATACAAAAAAGATTTTTACAAGAAGTATGGTTATAAACAAGACTAAAAATATATTCTTGTTAAGTTATTGGATTAAATGTATAATATAATTATCAATTACTAAAAAGAAAGGGGTTAATAATGGATCAAAACGCAATGTTAAACTTTATTCCTTTAATATTGATGTTTGTTGTTTTTTATTTTTTCATAATAAGACCACAAAAGAAAAAAGCAAATGAAATAAATGAAATGCGTGAAAACTTAAAGGTTGGAGATAAAATAATAACAATCGGCGGTATTATTGGAAAAATTATCCTTGTAAAGGAAGATTACTTAGTTATCGAAACTTCATCTGACAATACAAAAATTGAAGTAATGAAGTGGGGAGTTAATGGTACTTATAAAAAGAACGCAGATCTAAAAGACGCTGAAGAAGAATAGGAGATATTATGAAACACATTAAAACACTTACACAAAAAAATCTTAAGAAAACTTACGAAAAAGGCGGATGCGGCGAATGTCAAACATCTTGTCAATCAGCTTGCAAAACTAGCTGTACAGTTGGAAACCAAAAATGTGAAAATACTGAAAACTAAGGCAAGGGAAACCTTGCTTTTATTTTGTTAGGGGTTAAGTAAAGGAGAAAAGATGGAAGAAAGAATTCATAAATTTTATTTAAATGATAGATATATTGTCCTTGACATAGCAAGTGGATCAGTCCATGTTGTAGAAAAAATTGTATACGAGATGATTGATGACTATGAAATATTATCAAAAGATGAAGTCATAGAAAAATTTTCAAAACTTTATAATGAAGAAGATGCTAAAGAAGCTTATGAAGAAATAGACTACTTAACTAAGGAAGGTTTATTATTTTCTGAAGATGAACACTTTAAACTTCCTAAATACAACCCACAAAATGTTGTAAAAGCTCTTTGTCTTCACGTTGCCCATGATTGTAACCTAAGATGTAAGTATTGCTTTGCATCCCAAGGTGACTTCAAGGGTGATAGAAGTCTTATGACTTTTGAAACTGGTAAGAAGGCATTGGACTTCTTATTACAAAATTCTGGTAACAGAATAAATCTTGAAGTTGATTTCTTTGGTGGGGAACCTCTAATGAACTTTGACCTAGTAAAAAAACTTGTTGCTTACGGTAGAGAAGAGGAAAAGAAATACAACAAACACTTCAGATTTACAATAACGACTAATGGCATCCTACTTGATGATGAAATCCAAGATTTTATTAATGAGAATATGGACAATGTTGTCTTATCAATTGATGGTAGAAAAGAAATCAATGATGAGATGCGTCCTACTACAAATGGCAAGGGATCTTACGATATAATTGTTCCTAAGTTTAAAGAACTTATTGATAAAAGAGGAGACAAGGACTACTTTATCAGGGGAACTTTTACAAATGAAAACTTAGACTTTTCTGAAGACTTAAAAGATTTTTATTCTCACGGATTTAAAAAGACTTCTATTGAACCAGTGGTTACTGATGAGAGAGAACCTTATGCAATAAGAGAAGAACATCTTGATAAAATCTTAAGTGAGTATGAAAAGATGTCCAAGGATTATATTGAAATTAGAAAAAAAGACAAGGACTTTTCTTTCTTCCACTTTATAATTGACTTATCACAGGGACCTTGTATAGTGAAGAGAACTGTTGGATGTGGCGCAGGTTCAGAATATGTTGCCATAACTCCACAAGGAGAAATTTATCCTTGCCACCAATTTGTTGGAGAAGAAGACTTCTTGCTTGGTAATGTTGATGAAGGAATAAAAAATACAGACCTAAGAGATACATTTAAAAACTCTAACGTTTATACAAATGAAGATTGTCCAACTTGCTGGGCAAGATATTATTGCTCAGGTGGTTGTCACGCTAACGCTTACTACAGCAACAATGACTTAAGTAAACCTTACAAGGTTGGATGTGAAATGGAAAAGAAGAGAATTGAATGTGCAATATCAGTTCTTGCTAATGAAGAATAATAAAAATTTTTGAAGAACCCCAAGAGGGTTCTTTTTTGTTGACTAAAAACCTATTTGTTTTACCTTAATGATAATTTTTGATATAATTATCTGTATATATAAAGTGGTGATTAAATGGAAAGATGGTTTATAAAAAACAAAAGTGATCCCGGCATCGATTATAAAAAATTAGGCATAAACAATGTTATTTATAAAATTTTACTCAATAGGGAAATAAATACAGAAGAAGACATTAGAGAGTTTTTGGAACCAAGTCTTTCTAACTTAAATTCACCTATTTTGTTAAAGGACATGGTCAAGGCCTCAAATATAATTTTGGGTCACTTGATGAAAAAAAATAAAATTAGAATAATTGGTGACTATGATGTTGATGGTGTGACTTCAACTTATATTCTCTATGAAGGCTTAAGGACTATTGGCGGCGATGTTTCTTACGACATACCTCATAGGGTTGAAGATGGCTATGGAATTAATAATAACTTAATAGATAGGGCCCATGAAGATGGAGTTAAGTGCATTATCACTTGTGACAATGGAATTGCCGCAAGAGATGCAGTAGATTATGCGAAGTCTCTTAATATTGACATTGTAATAACAGACCATCATGAGGTTCCAAAGATTTTAAAAGATGGAAAAGAGATTGAAGTGCTTCCAGAGGCAAGTGCTGTTATAGATCCAAAACAATATGCTTGCTCCTATCCCTTTAAGGAAATTTGTGGTGGAGTTGTTGCCTTTAAACTTATAGAATATTTATTTTTAATTAAGGGAGTGGATAAGGAAGAATTTTATGAAAAGTTCTTACCCTATGCAGCTATAGCAACAGTATGTGATGTAATGCCCCTTACCAATGAAAATAGGATTATAGTCTCAGAAGGACTTAAGCTTTTGAGGACAACCAAAGACCTTGGACTCAATGCTCTTATTGAGGCAGCAGATATAAAAAAAGATGAGATAGATGTTTATCATCTTGGATTTATAATTGGACCTACAATAAATTCTAGTGGAAGGTTAGAATCTGCCAAGGAAGCCCTTGAATTATTCTTGGAAAAAGATTATTCTTTAGCCCTTGAGAAAGCAAAGGAACTTAGGGACCTAAATTATGAAAGGCAAAGACTGACTAGTGATGCCTTTGAAATTATTGATGAGAAGATTCAAAAAGACAATTTACTGAATAAACACAAGGTATTAATAGTTTATGAAGAGGGCTTAAATGAATCAATACTTGGCATTGTGGCTGGAAAGATTAAAGAAAAATACTATAGACCAAGTGTGGTTTTAAGTAATTCCAAAGATTTGATTAAGGGATCTGGCAGAAGTATTGAAGAATATAATATGTTCCAAGAATTTTCTAAATCCAAGGGATACTTAAGTAGTTTTGGAGGCCACAAGATGGCTTGTGGACTGTCTCTGCCTCTAGAAAATCTAGATGATTTTATAAGAGATGTGGATAAAAATGAAAATCTAACTAATGAGGATTTAATAAGAAAAGTTTATATTGATGGAAACTTGGAATTAAAATATATTAGCATGAAACTTGTCAATGATATAGAGTCTCTTGCTCCCTTTGGAAATGGAAACTCTGCTCCAAAGTTTGGTGCTAAAAACCTACAGATTAAGTCGCTCAATATCTTGGGGAAAAATAAAAACTTTTTAAAAATGACCTTATCTCAAGATAATATAAATTACACAGGGATATTGTTTGAAGACTCTCAAGTTTTTTTAAATAATTTAGCAAATTCCTATGGCAGGGAAGAAGTTAAGGGTCTTTTAAATGGAAGGCCATCTAATATTTTTATAGATATAGTTTTTAATCTTGATTTAAATAAGTTCAACGGCAATGTTAATATCCAACTAAAGATTAAGAGCTATC
Organism: Peptoniphilus sp. HMSC075B08; assembly: GCF_001815405.1. Lineage (NCBI taxonomy): Bacteria > Bacillati > Bacillota > Tissierellia > Tissierellales > Peptoniphilaceae > Peptoniphilus > Peptoniphilus sp. HMSC075B08. The sequence goes on from NZ_KV820452.1 coordinate 26,445, forward strand.
GAATCACAGGTGAGAAAAATGTTATTAATAGATGAATTAATTGAAAAAGTAAAATCCTATAATGAAAATGCAGATATAGACCTAATTATGCGTGCCTACAAAATGGCCGAAGAGAACCACAAGGGTCAAAAGAGAAATTCTGGTGAAGATTATATAATTCACCCACTAAATGTCAGCTTAATTTTAGCTGATATGAATATGGATACAGCTACTATTGTCGCTGGACTTCTTCATGATGTAGTAGAAGATACAAAAGTAACTCTTGAGGATGTAAAAAATGAATTTGGTGAAGAAATAGCCGATTTAGTTGACGGTGTTACTAAGTTAAAGAAATTAAACTACAAGAATAAAGAAGAGAAGCAAGCAGAAAACATAAGAAAAATGGTTCTTGCCATGGCAAAGGACATAAGAGTTATTATCGTTAAACTTGCCGACAGACTTCACAACATGAGAACCCTTGAGTACATGACAGATGCTAAAAAGATTGAGAAGGCAACTGAAACTGTGGAAATCTATGCTCCTATAGCAGATAGGCTTGGTATGAGTAGGATTAAGTGGGAACTTGAAGATCTTTCACTTAGGTATCTTGATGAAGAAGGTTACTATGAATTAGTAGATATGGTCAACAAGAGAAGAAACGAAAGAGAAGACTTAATCAACCATATTATAAAACTACTTGAAGACAATTTAAAAAATGTGGGAATAGAATGTGAAATAAAGGGAAGACCTAAGAATTTCTATTCAATATACAAAAAGATGAAGAAAAAGGGCAAAGTTTTTGATGAAATCTATGACCTTTCTGCAGTTAGAATCTTAACTCATTCAGTAAAAGACTGTTATGGTGCCCTAGGTGTTGTTCATACACTTTTTAAACCAATACCAGGTAGGTTTAAGGACTATATTGCCATGCCTAAACCTAACAAGTACCAATCTCTTCATACAACTGTTATTGATAACAATGGAGAAACTTTTGAGGTTCAAATTAGGACTTATGAAATGCACCAAACTGCTGAATATGGTATTGCTGCTCACTGGAAATACAAGGCAGGAGTATCTAAGGAAACAGCTTTTGATGAAAATTTAACTTGGCTAAGACAACTATTAGAATGGCAAAAAGACTTAAATGATCCAGGAGACTTCATGGATACCCTAAAGATTGACTTTTTTGCCGATGAAGTCTTTGTATTTACCCCAAGGGGAGACGTAATAAATCTTCCAGAAGGTTCAACTCCAATTGACTTTGCCTACAGGATTCACTCTCAAGTAGGTAACACTTGCGTAGGTGCAAAGGTTAACGGAAGGATAGTCCCTCTCAATTATACCCTACAAAGTGGTAATATAGTTGACGTTATTACAAATCCAAACACAAGCCCATCTCTTGATTGGTTAAAAATAGTTAAGAGTCCTCAAGCACGTAAAAAAATCCAACAATATTTTAAAGTTAAAGACAAGGAAAAGAATATTGAAAGAGGACGAGAGGCAATTGAGAGAGAAGTAAAGAAACTTGGCTACGAAACTCACAAGATTTTACGTGACGATTGGCTAGAAGAAGTTAAAGAAAAGTTAAATATGCTTAGTCTTGACGAGATGTATGCAGCTGTTGGTTTTGGAACTATAACTACTGCACAAGTTACTGCTAAGCTACAAGACATTTATAACAAGCATTATAAAAAAGATGATAAAGCCATAGAAGAAATTGTTGAATCTAAAAAAAGATACAACAATCAAGGTATAGAAGTCAAGGGCGTTGACGGTGTAAATGTTAGGATTGCAAAATGTTGCACACCTGTTCCAGGAGACGAAATTGTTGGATATATAACTATAGGAAGAGGGATTTCTGTTCACAGAAAGGACTGCAAAAATCTACAAAACAATGTAGATCCAGAAAGACTTGTAGAAGTTAAATGGGAAAATTCTAATTCTACCAGCTATAGTGCATCTATTGAAATTAGGGCCTTTGATAAACCAAATGTTATTCCTGACATTGCAAGTAGGGTCAATGATTCAAGGCTTAGTATGTCCTATTTAAATGCTAAGGTTGTAAAAAATGGAGACGCTGTAATTGATATAACAGTTGAAATAACAGACAGTGAAGAATTAGAAAGACTAATGGAAAAACTAAAAAGGATTAACAATGTCCTTGAAGTTTATAGGATAAAGGCGTGATAAGATGCGAGGAGTAGTTCAAAGAGTAAAAAGAGCCAGTGTGTCTGTTGATGATAATATAATTTCTAAAATCGACAAGGGGATTATGCTCTTACTTGGAATTGAAGTTAACGATGACGAAAAAGATTTAGAATATATTGTAAAAAAAGTTAGCAAACTTAGAATCTTTGATGATGAAGAAGGAGTAATGAATAAGTCTCTTCTTGATTATGATCTTGAAATTTTAGTGGTGAGTCAATTCACCCTTTATGGAGATGCAAGAAAGGGCAACAGACCATCATATATTAGGTCAGCTAAATTCGCTGAGGGAATAATCCTTTATGAGAAATTTATAGAAGAAATGAAGAATTTAGGAATTAAAGTTTCTGTTGGAGAATACGGTGCTGATATGGATGTTGAACTTATAAATGACGGACCAGTTACTATTTTATTAGATTCAAGTAAGGAATTTTAGGTGAAATAATGGAATATAAAATTATTAAATTAGTTGTTGGACAATTACAAGAAAATTGTTTTATTTTATTTGATGAAGATAAGAATGCTTTTGTAGTTGACCCAGGTGGATCAAGTGAAAATATAATCGAAGCAATTGAAAAGAATTCTTTAAGTATAAAATATATTTTACTGACTCACGGTCACTTTGATCATGTTGGTGCAGTTGCAGCCCTTGTAAAAAAATACAAGGCACCAGTTTATCTCTCAAAAGAAGATAGGGCCTTTTTGGAAAGTCCAAAGGAAGTGAGAGCCTCTGCCTTTGGAATGCAAATTGAAGCAGCTGAAGTAGATGTCTTTGTAAAAGAAGGAGATGAAATTTCTTTCTCAGAAGGTAATATTAAAGTAATTGAGACACCAGGTCACACTCTTGGATCTGTTTGCTATTTATTTGAAAACTATTTATTTGCAGGAGATACACTATTTAATGGATCCATTGGAAGAACTGACTTTCCAGAATCAGACCACTCCTTAATGGTAGAGTCCTTAAAGAAACTAAAAAAACTTGACGATGAGATTTATGTCCTATCAGGTCATGGTCCTGAATCTCAGATCTCCTACGAAAAGATGACAAACCCATATTTAAGACAATTATGATTAAGATAGAAAATGAAAGTGAAGGCTTAAAAAAATCTATTTTTGAATTTTTTAGGATGAAGCTTCCAAAAACTTATAATGATTTAAACTTTAACATTAAAATAAAAATAGAAGATCAAATTATTTTTATTAGTATCTTTGGAGAAAATATAAATACTAGTGGAATGATTAGGCTCCAAGATGAGAAGGCTCATTTTACAATTAAAAGATATTTATTTGATTTATTTTTTGAAGAAGAAAATTTTGATTCAAGCTTTGGAATCCTAACTGGAGTGAGGCCCTTAAAACTTCTAGCAAAAGTTTTTGAGGGCTCTTCCTATGATGAGTCAATGAAGATTTTATGGGATAAGTACAGGATAGGAAGAGATGAGGGAGATTTTTTATATAAAATTTATAAAAATCAAGAGAACATCAGACTTACCTCAAATATAGATAAATATAATGTCTATGTCCATATTCCCTTTTGTCCATCTAGGTGTCTTTATTGTTCCTTTGATACAACAATAGAGAATAAAGAAAAGATGGATCTCTATACAAAGAACTTGGTTGAGGATATAAATTCTCACAAGCTTGAATTTCCTGGAGAAGCAAATTCTATTTACATTGGCGGAGGAACTCCAACGTCAATTGGATTGGAAAACCTAGAAAAAATTATTGATTCACTTATAAAAAAGTTTGGTCTCACAAGAGAATTTACTGTTGAGTGTGGACGAATTGACAGCCTCAGCCTTGAAATGCTAAAGATGCTTAAGGACAAGGGTGTCAATAGGATTTCTCTTAATCCTCAAACCTTCAACGAAGATGTGATAAATAAATTAAATAGGGTTTCAAATAAAGATTTTGAATTTTGGTTTAAAGCAGCAAGAGAGCTTGGATTTGAAATAATTAATATGGATTTGATTATGGGACTTCCTGGAGAAAATAAAGAAAGTATATTATCTTCAATAGAAAGAGCAATTGAGTTTTCTCCTGAAAATATCACAATCCACACTTTAGCCCTAAAAAATGGTTCCAAACTTTTTGAAAATTCATACCACAATGAAGAAGACTTTGGAAATCTTTTGGAAGAATCAAAAAAATTATTAATAGAAAATGATTATGAACCCTATTATCTTTACAGGCAGAAAAAATCTGTAATATCATCAGAAAATATTGGATATGCAAGAGAAGGTCATTCATCAATTTATAATATTGTGATGATGGAAGAGCTTGAAAATATTATTGGTTTTGGTCTAGGAGCCAGCACAAAGATTTTAAATAAAGATGGAAAGTTTGAGAGAAATTTAAATTCTAAAAGCCTTGAAGACTTTTTAAGGAGAAGATAATTTTGAAATTAGGAAAAATTTTAAATAACTTAGACATTGTTGATGCAAACTATGAAATAGATAAAGAAACAGAAATAAAAAATATCGCCTTTCACACAGACGATGTAGCTGAAGGCGGTATTTTTGTTGCCATAAAGGGTTATGTCACAGATGGACATAAATTTATAAAAAAAGCAAAAGAGCTTGGTGCAGAAATTGCTATAGTAGAAGATTATTCTGATGAAGATATTAAACAAATAAGAGTTAAAAATTCTAGGATTGCTCTTGCAGACATGGCTACAAATTTTTATGAAGATCCATCAAAAGACATGGAGGTCATTGGTATAACGGCAACTAATGGAAAGACAACAACTGCTTTTATGGTTGATTCAATATTAGAAGAAGATGAGAGAAAAACAGGAATGATAGGCACTGTCTTAACGAGATATGATGATGTCGTGATTCCATCTGTACTCACAACTCCAGAGTCCTTAACTCTTCAGTCCTACTTTAGGGATATGAAGGACAGGGGCGTAACTGATGTGACAATGGAAGTTTCATCATCTGCTCAAGAACTGTATAGAAATAAAAATATTGATTTTGACATAGTGACTTTTAACAATCTTGGTAGAGAACACATTGATCAACATGGAAGTTTTGAAAATTATTTTAGGTTTAAATCAAGACTTATTAGACATGCAAAAGAAGAAGCTCTTGCAATTTTAAATTCAGATGATGAAATAATTTATTCTTTGAAAGACAAGACGAAAGCACAAGTCCTTAGCTTTTCACTAGAAAATAATGAAGCTGATTTTGGAATTCAAGATTTAGACCTTTCAACAGGCAAGGGTAAATTTATTTTTACAATTAATAGGGATATAAAAATAAAAGACTTTGTCTTAGAAAAATCTGAATTTGAAATTGAACTGGGATCTGTTGGTTATTCATCAGTTATGAACTCAATTGTTGCAATAATAGTTGCCCTTTGCCTTGAAATTGATAGAGAAATTATAAAAAAAGCCTTAAAAGATTTTAAGGGAGTTGAGAGAAGGTTTGAACTTATCTTTGACGAAGAATTTAAAATCTTAGACGACCATTTTGCCAATGAAAAAAACATTGATGCAACAATGGAAACTTTAAAGGAAATGGACTATGAAAATCTAAACATCCTTTATGCTATTAGAGGCAAGAGAGGGGTTGAAGTAAATCGTGAGATTACAGAAAGACTAGTCAAGTGGATAAAAATTTTAAAACCAAAAAGTCTTTCAGCGACTTTGTCAAGAGATACTGTAAAGGAAAAGGACAGGGTCACTGATGAAGAACTAAAAGTTTTTAAAGATATTTTAGAAAAAAATAATATTGAGTGTAAAATTTACGATACACTTGAAGAATCTGTTAATGATTCAATAGACTTGTTAGAAAATGATGATGTCTTACTCCTTGCAGGTTGCCAAGGCATGGATAAGGGGGCAGGCTTTGTAAAAGAAAAACTTTTGAGAGAAAATAAGGTTAAAGACATAGAAGGTTTTTCTCATAGAATAGACAAGAGAATCTGTTAAAGTTGAATTTTTAAAGGCCTTGTTTTATAATTAAAATAGAATTTTATGGTAAAAAACTATATTAAAGGCTAATCGATTATAAAAATATTAAGGAATAAGCTCCAAACCATTTGAGGCTTGGAGTTTAATTTTTAGGAGGAAATATGGCTGAAAAAATGGGAAATCTCAAAAGAACAAATTATTGTAATGAGATTTCAGAAGATATGATTTCAAAAGAAGTTACCCTAATGGGTTGGGTGGCAAAACAAAGGTCACTTGGATCCATAGTTTTTGTTGACTTAAGAGATAGAAGTGGAATTGCACAAATTGTTTTCGACGATACTTCATCAGTTGAACTTCTAGAAAAGGCATCTCACCTTCGTGGAGAATTTGTAATTGCTGTTAAGGGACAAGTTCGTATGAGATCTTCAATTAACGAAGAATTAGAAACTGGTAGGGTTGAAGTCTTAGCAACAGAACTTAAAATCTTAAGTGAATCAGAAGTTCCACCTATTTATGTTAAGGACAATGATAATGTTCAAGAGAATATGAGACTTAAATATAGGACTCTTGATTTAAGAAAGCCAAGTATGCAAAAAAATCTCATGATTCGTTCACATATTTATAAGATTACTCGTGACTTCTTCTATGAAAATGGGTTTATAGAAGTTGAAACTCCTATGTTAACTAAGCCAACTCCTGAAGGAGCAAGGGACTACCTAGTTCCTAGTAGGGTTAATCCTGGAGAATTTTATGCCCTTCCTCAATCACCACAACTAATGAAACAGTTACTTATGGTGGCAGGACTTGACAGATATATTCAAATTACAAAATGCTTTAGAGACGAAGACCTAAGGGCTAACAGACAACCTGAATTCACTCAAATTGATATGGAACTTAGCTTTGTAGATGAAGAAGATGTAATGAGTCTTAACGAAAGATATCTTCAAAAATTATTCAAAGAAGTAATTAATAAGGACATTGAACTTCCAATTAAAAGAATGAAATACTCTGAAGCAATGGATAGATTTGGAGTAGATAAACCAGACTTAAGATTTGGTATGGAACTAAGGGATATCTCTGAAATAGTAAAAGATTGTGGCTTTAAGGTATTTGAAGGAAATACTGAAAAGGGCAAAAGTGTTAGGGGAATTAAGGTTGATGGTGGAAGTGACTTCTACTCTAAGAAGCAAGTTAAAAAATTAGAATCCTTTGTAAAGGACTTTAAGGCTATGGGACTTTCTTGGATAAGAGTTGACGATGAAATTGATTCACCAGTTGCAAAATTCATTTCAGAAGAAAAAATGCAAGAAGTTATTTCTGCCTTTGATGCAAAAAAAGGAGATTTAATTTTAATCCTAGCTGACAAAAACTCTGTAGTATTTAGTGGTCTAGGTAACCTTCGTAACAAGATTGCAAGAGACATGGACCTAATAGATGAAGATGACTACAAACTTGTTTGGATAACAGAATTCCCATTATTTGAATATGATGAGGAAGAAGAGAGATATGTTGCAATGCACCATCCTTTCACTAGCCCACTAGATGAGGACGTAGATAAACTAGTAAGTGATAAGGAAAATGCTAGAGCAAAAGCCTATGACATTGTTATCAATGGCGATGAAATGGGTGGAGGAAGTATTAGAATTAACGACCCAGAGGTTCAAGAAAAAATGTTTGAAGCTCTTGGACTTTCAGAAGAAGAAGCTAAAGAAAAATTTGGTTTCCTTCTTGAAGCCTTTAAATATGGAGCTCCACCACATGGAGGACTTGCATATGGTCTAGATAGACTTGTAATGTTATTTACAGGAGCTAAGAGCATAAGAGATGTTATAGCCTTCCCTAAGACTCAAGCTGCAACTTGTCTATTAACAGGTGCACCAACAGAACTTACAGAAAAACAATTAGAAGAAGTTCATATCAAGGTAATTGAAGAATAAGAAAAGGTGATTATATGGAAAGCATAGGAATTGTAAAAGCTAAAAGAGAAAATAAAATTTTTGTAGAATTTACTAGAGAAAGTGCCTGCGGAGAATCTTGCGAGGCTTGTAACGCTAAGTGTGCTGAATCAGAACAAGAGCTCTTTGAGTTTAACAATACTATTTCTGCCAAGGTTGGAGATATAGTAAAGATAAAAACCAATGACAAGTCAGTGCTTTCTTATAAATTTTTAGTTTATGGCTTGCCACTAGTTCTATTTATGTCAGCAATTACTATTTCTTATTATTTTTTCAACAAGATGGGTTTAGGAAATAAAGATGTACTTTCTTTAGTAATGGGAATTTTATCCTTTATTCTATCTTTTATTATTCTTAGAAGCATTGACAACAAAAATAGACATATAAGTGGAGCCAGCATTCTTCTTGAAAAAATGTAGGTGAAAAATGACTAGCAAAAATTGGCAAAAGGTTCTCTATATTTTTTCTATAGTGATCCTTATTTTGTCCTCACTATTTTTTCTATATTCATTAGCTAATAGAAAATTTTCTAACAAATTAATTGCTGAAAATAAAAAGCTAATGGAAGAAATACAAGCCTTGGAAGATAAATCTAAGGATTTGGATAAGGAAATAGATAACTTAGATATAAAGTTTAATTTAAAGTCACAAGATTTTTACGAGAAATATGGCTATCAATTTGAAGCTAATAAAACTGATGAAATAAAAAATATCAAGAAAGATTATGAAGAAAAAAATAAGACGATTAAATCTGAAGTAAGGGAAAGACTTAAGGCCTATGGAGCTTTCTTTAATTCAAATATTTATGAAAAAGAAAATTATGACAGGGCCGTTGATGACTTCTTAACTCTTAGTAGGGAGAGAAGTCTTGAAAAAAGTAAAAACCTTTATAAGGATTTAGGACTTGATGATCTTTTTAAAGATGTAGATGGATTTGCATCTTATATAATAAATCAAAATAGCCCTTCTCATGAGTTAAATTTATTTGTATTCTATGCTTCTATGTATTCTTCAAGTATCTATAATTTTATGGAAGATGAAAGGGTAAATTTATCTGAAATCTATGTTGATCTAAATAACTTGTTAAATATTTATAGAGAGATGGAGAAAAGGTCATACAAAACAGGTGACTTGTCTGCAGAAAAATTAGGATATTTAAAAGATTTCGTCGATGAGAAAGTTTCTGAATATTACAAAAATTATGGGATTATTAAAGCCTTAGAGAAGAGTGGTAAAGATGAGTAAAAATATAAAAACATTTTTTTCTTTTGTTTTTATTATTCTAAGTTTAATGCTTTCTTATCTTGGTTTTTCAAATTTAAAAAAAATGGAGTCTTCATATTTTAATTTAACTAGGGAAAACTCTTCTTTAATCGACAAAAAAGACAAAAGTGAAGATAAGTTAAAAAACCTAAGTCAGGATATAAACTTGAAGAATACAAAACTTGAAGTCATTGAGAATGAACTAGAGAAGTTTGATGTTTTAAAAAATAAGTCCAAAGAGATAGAAAGCCTCAACAAAGAATTGGAAGATTCTAAAATTTCTTTTAAAGAAAATAAAAATTTTAAATCTTTTGAATTATCAAGGGAAAAAATAAATTCCTACCTTCCTCTTAATGGAAACTTTATTGATAAGGACTTAAGTAGGGAGGACATTGAAGACAATTTATCCATTTTGCCATTTTTTATAGACTCACGTTATACTTACGACTTAAATAAATCTATAGGCAAACATAATATCAAGGCTTATGAGAATCTTGGACTTGTAGACTATTTATTAAATGGTGATAATTATTTACTTAAGTCCATTTTATTAAATGACTCTTCAAAGATTTCCAGGTTAAAGGATGAAAAAGATTCAATTTTAAAAAAAGAAGAAAATCTATTAGAAGTGTCTGAAAATATTTATGGTTTAAATAAAATTTCTAAAAATAAAAATTTGACTGATGATAATTCTTCAAAAGATAAGGAAGAGAATGACAGCCAAGAAGACATATTAAATGCCCTTTGTCTTGATATTTTAAACTCATCAATTAACTATTTAAAGGGATATGAAATAATAAACGAAGATGGACTTAATAAATTTAAATCAAATGACAAAATACTTATGACAGAAAAAATTGAAGAAAAGAAATTAACTACAAATTATTATAGGGGTGTAGATGAAAAAGCCTACACCATAAGTGAAGAAAAAGAATAAACTCTTTTTAGGAGAAAAATGAAGGAACAATTAATTAGAATAGATTACCAAGGAAAGGAAATTATTTTAATACCTACGGCTCACGTTTCTCAAGAAAGTGTTAATTTAGTTAGGGAAACTATAAAAGAAGAAAATCCTGACTCAATTTGCATTGAGCTTGATGACCAAAGGTATAAAAATTTAAAAAATCCTGAGGCTTGGAAAAATACAAATATTATAGATATTATAAAGGAGAAGAAGGTTACGCTTTTAATTGCTAACCTCATCCTTTCATCATATCAAAAAAATATTGCAAAAAAACTAAAGACAAAACCTGGACAAGAAATGATGGAAGGTATGAAGGCTTCCGAAGAGATGGGAATTAATTTGGTCCTAGCTGATAGAAGTATCCAAACAACTTTTATGAGAATTTGGAGAAAGATGGGATTCTTTGAAAAAATAAAATTATTCTTCTCACTAATGTCTATTGATGACGATGAAGATGTGTCTGAAGAAGACCTTCAAAGATTAATCGAAAGAGACAATCTTGAGCTTGCCATAGAAGATATGGGTAAGGACTACCCTCAAATTGCAGCGACTCTTTTACATGAAAGAGATAAGTATCTTGCTTACAATATTAAAAATGCTCCAGGTAATAAAGTTGTAGCAATCCTTGGTGCTGCTCATACTCCAGGAGTTGAAGAAGAGGTCTTTAAGGACCAAGACATAGAAGAACTTGATAAGGTTCCACCAAAGTCTTTTATGGGAAAACTCCTTCCTTGGATTATACCAGCCTTAATTGTAATTTTAATTGTGCTGGGCTTTAAGCAAAGTATGGATACAGGATTTTCACAAATAAAATCTTGGTTTATATTTAACTCTGTCTTTTCAGCAATCTTTACAGCCCTATGTCTTCCACATCCACTTAGTGTTTTAACGGCCTTTGTTGCTGCTCCTTTCACATCAATTAATCCGGTTCTAGCTTGTGGTTGGTTCGCAGGTTTAGTTGAAGCAAGTCTAAAGAAGCCAACAGTTGAGGACGTAAATAATATTCCAGATGATATCTTTAATATTAAGTCATGGATTCACAACAAGTTTTTGAAGGCCTTATTAGTTGTAATACTTGCTAACCTAGGTTCATCAATTGGAACTATCATAGCTGGATCAAAAATTATTCAAAGTATAATTTAATAAAAATTTACAAGTCTGTAAGATTTTGATGTGTACATATCATCTTCTTGCAGGCTTTTTTATTTTTCATTTAATAAAAAAGATTTGCACAAAATTTTTTGCTTATTGATATAATTGAGTAAATATAAATAAATTATAAGATGAGGCTTAACAAAGTCTTCATCAAAAATTCACAAATTATTATTATAATGAAGTTGGTGATAAAATGTTTAAAATTTTAGTAGTGGATGATGAAAAAAGCATAAGAGAAGTTATAAGAACCTACGCAGAGTTTGAAGGTCACGAAGTAGTTGAAGCTGTAGATGGTCTTGATGCTATAGATAAGGTTAAAGAAGAAGACTTTGATGTAATTGTCATGGATATAATGATGCCAAGACTTGATGGCTTTTCATCCTACAAGGAAATAAAAAAGATAAAAAATATTCCTGTCTTAATGCTATCAGCAAGGAGCGAGGAATATGATAAATTATTTGGATTTGAAATTGGAATTGATGATTATGTCACAAAACCTTTTTCTCCAAAGGAATTAATGGCAAGGCTAAATGTTATTGTAAACCGAAATAACAAGGTTGAAGAAAATCAAGCTATGGAGTTTGAGGGGCTAAAAATTGACTTAGATGGTCGTGTCGTTTTTGTAGATGATGAAATAGTAGACCTGACTCCAAAGGAATATGACCTCTTGGTTTACATGGTAAAAAATAAAAATATTGCCCTATCTCGTGATAAGCTCCTAAATCAAGTGTGGGGTTATGATTTTTATGGGGAAGATAGGACAGTTGATACTCATATAAAGATGCTTAGAAACTCTATAAAAGAATATAGAAAATTTATTATTACAGTAAGAGGAGTGGGATACAAGTTTGATACGAGAAATTAAAGAAGTGAAGAAGATAAAAATTGATAAAAACAGCATATTATTTAAGCTGTGGAAGTATTTTGTCTTTTTTGCTGGACTAATCTTAATTTCTATTTGGCTCTTTCAAACAGTCTTCCTTTCTAGTTTTTATGAAACCATGAAAATTCGTGAAGTTACAAAGGTTGGTAACGAACTTAGGAGTGAATACAAGTCTCAAGATTTTGAAACTAAGCTTTCCAACTATGCCAACACTAAGGGACTTGAGATAAAAGTTCTAGATGAAAATGGTGCTTGGGTCTTTCCCTTAAGACTTTTTGATGAGTTTGTAGAAAGACCAAGGATGATTTGGGAAAATTTTGATAAATTTTTTGGATCCTTAAGTAGAGACAATAGAACTTATAAAATTTATACAGTTAGGTATGAAAATCTTAAGGACCCATCAATAATTTATGCAGGCTATCTTGGAAAAACTGATGGAGAAGACTATTACCTCTATATAAATTCAGTTTTAAAGCCAGTGGATGCAACAGTTGATGTAATTAGAAGAATTCTTATAATAATTTCTTTCTTGTCACTGATTTTTGCATCCATCACGGCATATTTTGTATCGAAAAGACTTTCAAGACCTCTTGTTAGGATGTCAAATACTGCCAAGGAGCTTGCCAAGGGTGACTACAAGGTTCAATTTAGGAAGGGCGAATACACAGAAATTGACGATTTGTCCAATACTCTTAACTATGCAAAAAATGAACTTACAAAGACAATAGAAATGAGAAAAGATCTTGTGGCCAATGTCAGTCATGATTTAAAGACCCCTTTGACAGTTATAAAGTCCTACGGTGAAATGATTAGAGATATATCAGGTCCCAACGAAGTCTTGAGAAACAAACACTTGGAGACAATCATTAGTGAGGCCGACAAGCTGACAGCTCTTGTAAATGACTTGTTAGACTTGTCAAAGATAGAATCTAACTTGGAAGAGATAAAGAAAGAGGAATATGATCTTAGAGAATCTGTGGAAGAAGTCCTGGATAGGTTTAAGATTAATAAGGATTTTGCAAAATACAAATTTACTATTGAAGCTTCTGGAGATACAAGAATTTTAGCTGATAGGTCTAAAATAAACAGGGTAATTTATAATTTAATTAACAATGCCATAAATTATTCACCAGTCAATAAGGAAATAAAATTAGTCATAAAGAGCGACGAAAATAAAACTGAGTTTCACTGTATTGATAGGGGAATAGGAATTAGCGAAGAAGATGTAAAGGGAATATGGGATAGGTTCTATAGGGTTCGTGACAACCACACAAGACCTGAAATAGGAACTGGTCTTGGACTTTATATTGTCAAGACAATAATGGAACTTCATGGATTTGATTATGGAGTTCATTCAAAATTAGGACAAGGATCTGATTTTTATTTCATTGGAAGCAAATAATTTTATAAAAAGATTAAATCGACTAGAGATAGTCGATTTTTTTGTGCAAAAATTTATTTTTTGCAATTAATTATAAATTTACTTTTAAGATTGATTATTAAAAAATTAGAAATTTGTTTTACTGACAAGAAAAATTGTATTTTATGAAAACATTATTTATTCTAAATAAAAATTTAGGGCCTATAGTCCTATTTTGTTAAAACTAATTAAAAGACTAGAATATGGGGACTTTGTGTAGTAAAATTAACTTAAGTGGAACAAAGTGGAGTAAAAAATAGTTAAAATGGAATAAAGTGGAGAATATTTATGTTAATTGGTGAATTCAGACACAATCTCGACCCCAAGGGAAGAGTAACAATTCCATCAAAGTTTAGAGAAGACCTTTCATCATTTGTTATGACTAAGGGTCTAGATGACTGTCTATTTTTATATCCAAGTGACCAATGGGAAAAAATTGAGAATAAACTAAAGGAACTCCCAATGACTAACAAGGCTGTTAGGTCCTTTGTGAGAACCTTTTTCTCAGGTGCTATTGACTGCGAACTTGATAAGCAGGGACGTATATTAATTGGAGAGCACCTAAGAGAATATGCAGACCTTATAGACAAGTGCGTAATAATAGGTCTTTCAAATAGGGCAGAAATTTGGTCTGAAGAAAACTGGAATAAGTACAATGAAGAAGAAGCTCTATCCTATGAAGAGCTTGCTGAAAAAATGTCGGAGTTGGGAATATAATGGAATTTACACACAAAAGTGTTCTTTTAAATGAGACAATTGAAGGATTAAATGTTAGAGAGGGAAAGATTTACCTCGATGGAACTCTTGGTGGTGCAGGTCATAGCCGTGAAATTCTTAAAAAATTAAAAGGGACTGGACTTTTAATTGGAATTGATCAAGATATAGAAGCTCTTGAAGTTGCTAAAGATAGACTTTCAGCATATAAAAACGTAGAATTTTTTAACTTAAATTACATAGATTTTGAAAAAGCTCTTGATGAACTTGGAATTGATAAGATTGATGGAGTCTTACTTGATATTGGAGTTTCCTCCTATCAGTTTGATAATCCAGAGAGAGGTTTTTCTTATAGGTTTGATGCTCCACTTGATATGAGAATGGACCAAGACCTTGAAATTTCTGCAAGAGATATTGTAAATAACTACAGTGAAAGCGAAATTACAAGAATTATTAAGGAATACGGAGAAGAAAAGTGGGCAGCAAGGATTGCCAAATTTATTGTAGATGAGAGAAAGAGTAAGGAAATTGAAACTACTTTTGAACTTGTTGAAACTATAAAAAAAGCAATTCCTGCAGGTGCTAGAAGAAATGGACCCCATCCAGCCAAAAGAACTTTTCAGGCTTTAAGAATTGAAGTTAATAAAGAGCTTGATGTTCTAAAGGATTCTATTGAAAGATTTGTAACAAGACTTAACCCAGGTGGAAGAATTGCAATTATAACTTTTCATTCACTAGAAGACAGAATAGTAAAAAATTCCTTTAAATATTTGGAAAAAGATTGTATCTGTCCTCCATCTGCACCAATTTGTACTTGTGACAAGAAAAAAGAAATTAAAATTATAACAAGAAAGCCTATAACTGCAAGTGAAGACGAGTTAAAAGAAAATAACAGGTCTCATTCAGCCAAATTAAGGATTGCCGAAAAATTAGAGGTGTAAAATGGCAAAAAGATTAACTAAAAATCCAAATAAAAGTTATAATATATATAGAAATCAACTTTTAAAAAACAAGCCTTTTATTTTGACTATGGCAATTGTAATTATGGTATTTGCAGCTGTACTCATTATGTATTCACAGATTGCAGGTCTTGACAGGGAAATCCTTAGGCAAAAGGCTGAAATTGAAGAATTAAATAAAACAAAAACAACTCTTGTAGGCGATATTAAAGCTGTAAAATCATCTGCTCAGATAGCAGAAGAAGCAATGTATAAGCTTGGTATGGTTTATCCTTCTGAAGACCAAATAGTTTACATTGATTCAGGGGAAGAAGAAAATTTGGCAGACATTAACTACAACGTATTTTTGAGTCCGATTGTCTCTGTCCTTAGGTCTTTTACAAGAGATTAGGGGGATATAATTGAAAACTAATAAAAGGAAAGCTAGAGATAGAAAAAATAGAGGTGGATTTAAGGCAAAGACAAATAATGCCAACAGATTCATATTTGTATTTTTTATCTTTCTAGCTTTTTTATTTGTAATATTAATTGGTAAACTTCTGTGGATCCAAATAGTTCAGTCAGAAGAACTGACTATTTCAGCCTTAAACCAACTAACTAGGACTGAAGTTATAAACTCTAACAGAGGTATAATCTACGATAGAAATAATAAAGAAATGGCAATCAATGTCACTAAATGTAATGTTTTTTATAACATGAATTATTTAAAAGAAAGAAAAAATGAAAGTGAAAGTGACTTTGAAAATAGAAAAGAAAGGCTCTACGATGAAGATGCCAAAATTATTTCTGATACAATAGGTGTGGATTACGAGGAAATAAGATCTAAGATGAAGGGCGACAAGGTTGTAAGGCTTGCAACTAACATTGAAAGAGGCAAGGCTCAAGAACTTAAGGACCAGCAATTAGAAATTATCAAGGAAAATAAAGAAAAAAAAGATAATAAAAAATCAAACCTAATCCCAATGTCTATTGACGATGTAACTAGAAGGCTTTATCCTTTTAACAATTTGGCATCCTATATTATTGGATTTACAAATGATGAAAATGTAGGTCAATATGGGATTGAGGCATCCTATGATGAAGAATTATCAGGAATTTCTGGTAAGAATGTATCTTTAAAAGATAATGCATCAAACAAGATTCCTCTCACAGATGAAGAAACTTATGCACCTAAAGAAGGTTACTCAGTGGTTTTATCCATAGATTCAAATATCCAGCAGTTTGCAGAAACTGCAGCTTTGAATGCAAAAAAAGAAAATATGGCAGACAAGGTTTCCATTATTGTTCAGGATACTATGACTGGAGAAATCTTAGCTATGACAACCAAGGATGACTACAACCTAAATGATCCTAGAGCACCTCTTAATGAAAAGCAGGAAGAGGAATGGGACAAGTTAACTGAAGAAGAGAAGATGGAAATTCTCTATGATAACTGGAGAGACTTTAACGTCAATGATCAGTATGAACCAGGTTCAACCTTTAAACTTATAACAGCAGCAGCTGCTATAGAAGAAAATGCAGCTCAACCAGACTCCCAATATGTATGTAATGGGGCTATGGTAATGGGTAACAACAAATTAACTTGTACTAGTAACACTAGAGGAAAAAAGACCCTTGCAAAGGCAATAGAAGAGTCATGTAATATGACTATGATCCAAGTTGGTCAAGACCTAGGAGCTGAAAAGTTTCTTAAATACATAAAGGCTTTTGGTTTTGGTAAAAAAACTGGAATAGAGCTTTATGGGGAATCAACTGGTATAGTTCCAAGTTCTTATAAAGATATAGGCAAGGTTAATCTTGCAACAATGTCTTATGGACACTCAATTGCCGTATCTCCTTTACAACTTATAAGTGCAGTAAGTGCAATTTCCAATGGTGGTTATTTAAATAAACCAACACTTATCAAAGAAATGGTAGATGCCAATGGAAATGTAATTGATAGAAAAAGGACTGAACTTAGGAGAAGAGTAATCTCAGAAGAAACTTCTGATAAAATGAAGATGATGATGAGAAGAGTAGTGGAAAATGGTACAGGTAAACGCGCTCAGGTTCCAGGTTATATAGTTGGTGGTAAGTCTGGTACTGCAAATATCGCTACACCCACAGGATATCTTGAAGCTTATAACTCATCCTTTGTTGGCGTAGCACCACTTAATGATCCAAGGCTAACAGTTCTTGTAGTTATTAACAATCCTAAGGGAGGGATACTTGGTAGTGTAGTTGCAGCTCCAGTAGTTCAAGATGTATTGGAAAAGTCTCTTAACTATATGAAAATTCAAAAAACTGAAGAAGTTGATGAAAAAGATGAGTTTATTTCTGTTCCAAATGTAGGAGGACTCCTTCTTGAAGATGCAGGAAAGATATTAATTGATTCTGGACTTAGGTTTAACAACAATTCAGAAAATGTCTTACCATATTCTGTTGTTACTAATCAAAGTCCATCAGCAGGCTCTTATGTCTTAAAAGATACAATAATTGATCTTGCCGTAAATGATAAGGACAGTGGTATTTTAATAATGCCGGACCTTAGCAAGAAGACTAGAAAAGAAAGCCAATCTATTTTAAATTCCATGAATTTAGAGTATAATATCAAGGGAAATGGCGACTTTATATCGCAAAGTCCAAGACCTGGTCAAAAGTTAAGTGGAAACGAAAGTGTGACCCTTAACTATTCAAAAAGAGACCAAGAAAATATAAGTGACGAAACTAATAAAAATACTAATAACTCTTCTAATGAAACAAATTTAAAAAACAAGAAAAACTTAGAAGAAAATAAAAATTCAAAAAAAGATAAAAGAAATAAAAAAGATATTAAAAAATCTAAGAAAAACACAAATAATAAGAAGGAAAATAGAAACAATAAAAGGAATTAGGTTAAAAAACGATGAATTATGTAATTAATATAGGCTTGGGATTTGTTCTTTCCATAATTTTTGGAAAAATTATAATTCCCATATTAAAAAGTTTACACGCAGGACAAAGTATAAGAGAAGATGGACCCCAGTCTCATTTAATTAAAAGTGGGACTCCAACAATAGGTGGATTAATATTTTTAGCATCTGTTATTGTGACAAGTCTTATAACAGCAAACTTTAAAGTTTCAGTTTTAATGATATTATTCTCAACTCTTGCCTTTGGAGCAGTTGGTTTTATTGATGACTACATCAAGGTTGTAATGAAGAGAAATTTAGGACTTCGTGCCTATCAAAAATTACTCCTTCAAATTTTAGTTGCAGTTATTTTAATAATATACCAATATAATTCTAAAGGAATGGGGACAGATTTATATATTCCCTTTTTAAAAGACTATAGGTCCATAGGATTTTTATATATTCCCTTTGTTATCTTTGTAATTGTTGGTACAGTGAATTCAGTAAACTTAACTGATGGTTTAGATGGACTTTCAACAAGCGTGACAATTATTTGCCTTATATTTTTTAATATTGTTGCAGCTAAATTTCAAAGATATGAAATTTCTCTATTTTGCCTTGCCTTAGCAGGTGCTTTAATGGGATTCTTATACTACAATAAGTTTCCAGCAAAAGTTTTTATGGGAGACACAGGATCTCTTGCCTTAGGTGGAGCAATTTCTGCCATAGCACTTCTTTTAAATGTGCCCTTAATTTTACCTATTGCAGGTGGAATTTACTTTATAGAAACACTTTCAGTTATAATTCAAGTAATTAGCTTTAAAACTAGGGGAAAGAGAGTTTTCCTTATGTCACCACTTCACCATCATTTTGAACACAAGGGATGGCATGAGAAAAAGATAGTAGCAGTATTTTCATTAGTGGAAATTATACTTTGTGTGATTTCTTACTTAATATTATTTTAGGTGATTTAAGATGATAGAAAACAAAAACATTTTAATTATGGGTTTTGGGGTCACTGGAAAAACAGCCCTAAAATTTTTAAAAGAATTTCCATGCAAGATTTATGTTTACGATAGCAATCAAGACCTTCACAAGTTAAATGTAGAAGAAGATTTTATAATTTTTAAGGAAGAAGACCTTGATGATATTGACTTAATAGTTAAAAGTCCTGGAATATATCCTTTCCATGAACTTTTAGAAAAGGCCAGAGAGAAAAACATAGAGATTATTTCAGATATTGAACTTAGCTATAGAAATTTAAAAACTGAAAATGTAATTGCAGTTACTGGTACTAACGGCAAGACAACGACAACTACAATTCTTGGAGATATTCTAAAAAGAGTAGCAAAGACTTATGTTGTAGGAAATATTGGAAGAGGGATTCTTGAAATCACTAAAGAAGCAAGTGATAATGATTATGTAGTAATAGAGGCATCATCCTTCCAACTAGAAGACACAATTGATTTCAAACCCGACATAGGAGTCTTAACCTATGTAACCAGTGATCATTTAGACTGGCATAAGACAAGACAAAATTACGTAGATGCAAAATTTAAAATCTTTAAAAATCAAGACGAAAATGACTTTGCAATTTTAAACTATGAAGATAAGGATCTTGCTGAAGAATATAAGCTCAAGGCAGAAAAATATTATTTTTCTATGGAAAAGATAGGGGATAAGGGAGCTTATGTTGATAATGGAAAAATTTATTTTAATAATGGAGAAAAGACAGAAGAAGTCTTAGATATTAAAGACATAAAAATTCCTGGAGACCATAATGTAAGAAATATTATGGCAGCTATTATTGCTTGTAAACTTCTAAATATTGACCTAGATCTTATAAAAAAATCCATTCTTTCTTTTACAGGAGTAGAACACAGGATTGAATTTGTAAGAGAAGTTGACGGAGTAAAATATTATAACGACTCCAAGGGAACTAATCCAGATTCAACAGAAGTAGCTGTTGCTGCTATGGATGGAGACGTAGTCTTGATAGCTGGTGGATACGACAAGGGTGCAGACTTTGATAATCTAATAGAAAAGTCTAAAGATAAAATAAAGACAGCAATCTTATTTGGAGAAACTGCAGAAAAAATCTCTAATTCTTGTAAAAAATCTGGAGTAGAGTTTTACATTACTGAAGACTTAAAAAAAGCTGTAGAACTTGCTAGGAAACTTTCTTCAAGTGGAGACGATGTTCTTTTATCACCTGCGTGTGCTTCATGGGATATGTATAAAAGTTATGAAATAAGGGGTCAACACTTTAAGGACCTTGTCAAAGAGTTGATGTAGATGAAGTTAAAAAAGGAAATAAAAGATATTGATTTGATGCTGCTTTTGACCACAGTGTTTCTTATTGTAATTGGTCTTATAGCAGTTACTTCAGCTTCCTTTCCAACTGCAAAAAAATATAATTTAAATAGCTTCCACTACTTGGCAAGACAATCTGGCTTTTTAATAATAGGAATTATTGCACTTCTACTAATTTTAAAAATGCCAAGAGCAGTAATTTATAAAAATATAGATTGGTTGTTTCCAGTAAGTATCGTTTTAATACTACTCTTGTGGTCTCCACTTGGTGACAAGTCGAAGGGACAAGTAAGGTGGCTAGATCTTAAAATATTAAGGTTTCAACCTTCAGATATTTTAAAATTATCTTCAATAATTTACTTATCAAAATACTTGGCGAGAAATATTTATTCCTTAAAAGACAGAAAAATATTTTTAATAGCAGTTGCTATAATGGGTATATCTGTTGGACCAATTATGATTAAGGACTTTTCAACAGCGGTTGTTATTGGTGTGTCACTATTTGCCATACTTCTTGCGGCTGGAATAAATAAAAAACAATTCTTATTCTTAGTTGTATTAGGTATAGGTCTTATATTTGTAATTTTAATGGACCCAGAAAATAAGTTTAGGCTTATGAGAATTTTTGGGTTTGTGTCTGACTCAACAGACTACCAATCGGCTGCCCTCTATCAATCAAGGCAATCTCTTTATGCCTTTGCTTTGGGAGGTTACTCTGGAGTAGGTTTATTTAGATCGAGACAAAAGTATACAAACCTTCCAGAAGCTTATACAGACTTTATCTTTTCTGTAATAGCAGAGGAATTTGGATTTATTGGAACTTTTATAGTAATATTATTATTTATAATTTATATTTATAGGGGATACATGATAGCCTTTAAGGCCACAAATTATTTTGATAAATTCACAGCTATTGGATTGACAACCTACATTGGAATTCAGGCCTTTTTTAATATGGGAGTTTGCGCAAAAATTCTTCCAGTAACAGGTATAACCTTACCTTTTATTTCATATGGAGGTACAGCACTTGTAATGGCACTTGTATCAACAGCTATTTTATTAAAAATTTCGAAAGAAGGCACAGTATGAAATATATTTTATCCGGCGGAGGTACTGGGGGACATATATACCCAGCACTTGCCATTGGAGAAGAGATAAAAAAGAAAGACAAGGACGCAGAAATTCTTTATGTTGGCAAAAAAAATTCTTTAGAAGAAGAATTAGCAAAAAAATATAATTTTGACTTTAAAGGCATTGATATTTCTGGTCTTCCAAGAAAAAAATTAAATAAGGACACAGTTATTACCTTCTTTAACCTAATGAAGGGATTAAGAGAATGTAATAAAATATTAAATGATTTTAAACCAGATATTGTTATTGGAACTGGTGGATATGTTTGTGCACCAATAGTTTTTAAGGCTCAACAGAAAAAAATAAAGACAGTAGTTCAGGAACAAAATGCTTATCCAGGCAAGACAAATAAAATCCTTGCTAAAAAGGCCGATTATGTCTTTATTAACTTTGAAGAAGCAAAAAAATATCTAGATAATGACAATATTATCTTTACTGGTAACCCTGTAAGAGATGTTTTTTCCCACTTAAACAGGGAAAAATCAAGGAAAGATTTAGGTATTAATAATGGTGAAAAATTTGTATTTTCTTTTGGTGGTTCTGGTGGACAAGAATCTACTAACGATGCAATTCTAGAAATTCTTAAAGAAAATAAAAGTATTCCCTTTAAACTAACTCATGTGACAGGTAGAGAACATTATGATGGATTCATGGAAAAGGCACCTGACCTTCCAGATAATGTGGAAATCCTTGATTATACTCACAAGGTTTATGATTATTTATCCAGCGCAGATCTAGTTATAGCTTCGTCATCAGCTATGACCCTTGCAGAGATATCAGCCCTTGGCATAGCATCAATTTTAATTCCAAAGGCCTATACTGCTGGAAACCACCAATACTATAACGCAATGAGTTACAAGGGTATGGGTGCATCTTCAGTTATTGAAGAAAAGGACTTAAATGGAGAAAGTCTCTTAAGTGAAATTAATAAAATTCTTGATGATAATAATGAAAGAAAGAAAATGGCAGAAAACTCAAAGAAACTTGCCAGCCTAGATGCTGTTTCAAAAATTGTTGATATGATTATAGAGTGATTTTATGAAAAAGATGGAAAAGAAAAAAAGAAAACTGAATAAAAAAAGAAAATATTTTAGGATTTTTAGCAGATTTTTCATATTCTTTTCCTTCATATTTTTAATAATTTTTGCCCTTAAAAATTCTAATTTTTTCAATGTGAAAAGTATTAACATAGAGGGCAATCAAAATGTTACTGCAGGCAAAATAAAAAAAGTTTCTCAACTTCAAAAGGGGAGCAAGTTTTTTGTAATATCAAAAAAAGACAGGATAAAAAAATTAGAAAGCATCCCTTATATAGAGGATGCCAAAATTTCCTATAACCTTAGAGGAAAAGTTACCATAAAGGTGAAGGAAAGACTTCCTTATTATCAACTGGAATCTAATGAATATTTGTTAGTTGATGATAAATTTAGGATTCTTGAAAATTCAGACAAAAAATCTGATAACTTGGTTAATTTGTCAGGTTTTAATGTTGAGAATCCTCAAGCTGGGAATTATATTTTAACTAACTCAGAGGATCAAGAAAAAAGGAATCTTTTATTGTCCTTAAGAAAAGACAAATATTCGCTTCATGGAAACATAAGGGATATTGAACTTTTAGATTCTATTTCAACTTTTACGACAGTTGACGGAATTAAAATTGAATTTGGATCCTATTCTAATGTTGATTATAAACTCAAGATGCTTTCATTAATACTTAAGGATATAAGTACAACAAATAAGAATGCCATCATAATTCAAATGGAAAAGGGTGATAGCCCAATACTTATTACTGACGGGGAAGATAATAAAAAGTCAGATAAAAAAGAGAAAAAAACTTCAATTAAAGATGAAGAGAAAAATAAATCTTATAGAGAAATAAATAAGCTTGACGAAAACGCAAATTAAAGGTCACAATTGACCTTTAGATATTGACTATTTAACAGTATTTCTATAAAATGATAGTAATGAATATAAAAATAATTAATTAGTATACGAGGAGGATGTTTATGTTGGAATTCGATATGGACCAAGACGATTTTGCCAAAATTAAAGTAGTTGGCGTTGGTGGCGGCGGAAACAACGCTGTTAATAGAATGATTGAAGCTGGAGTTAAGGGCGTTGAATTTTTAGTATTTAACACAGATAGACAAGCACTTAAAAATTCAAATGCTGATACAAAAATTCAACTAGGTGAAAAAATCACTAAGGGACTTGGTGCAGGTGCTAATCCAGAAATTGGAGAACAAGCTGCTGAAGAGTCTTTAGATGAAATTAGAGAAGCTCTTGATGGCGCTGATATGGTATTTATCACTGCAGGTATGGGTGGAGGAACTGGTACTGGTGCAGCTCCTGTTATTGCAGATGTTGCAAAAGAATTAGGTCTACTTACTGTTGGTGTTGTTACAAAACCTTTTACATTTGAAGGAAGAAAGAGAGCAAAATCTGCTGAATCAGGTATAAATGCTCTTAAAGGAAAGGTTGATACATTAGTTATAATTCCAAACGACAGACTTCTTAGCATTGCAGATAAAAAGACAAGCTTCTCACAAGCCTTTGAAATGGCAGATGACATACTAAAACAAGGTATCCAAGGTATTTCAGATTTAATCTCTGTTCCTAACTTAATTAACCTTGACTTTGCTGACGTGAAGACAATTATGTATGATAAGGGCATTGCTCACATGGGTATTGGCCGTGCATCTGGTGATGACAGAGCTACAGAAGCAGCTAAGCTTGCAATAAACTCTCCTCTACTAGAAACTTCTATCGAAGGAGCAAAATCTGTTCTTCTAAATATTACAGCAGGTTCAGATCTTGGTATCTTCGAAGTTAATGAAGCAGCAGATCTTATTAGAGACTGTGTATCTGAAGATGCTAACATAATCTTTGGTGCAGGTATTGATGAAACTCTAAAGGATGAAGTTAAGATTACAGTTATAGCAACTGAATTTGACCAATATAAAGAAGATAAGAAAGACAAGAAGGATAAGAAAGTTGAACTTAACCAAAAATCTCCCATTGAATCTCTTGAAAACGATGATGAAGAAGATAATGGAGAGCTTAAAATCCCTTCTTTCTTAAGAATTAATAGAAAATAATTTAATTTAAGATTTAGGACATTGGAGACAATGTCCTTTTTTAATGTCTTAATATCTGTTGGGGAGTAAACCTTTAACAGATATTTTTATTATAAAAATAGAACTTATAAGAAATTAGTCACAAACTAAAAAATAAATAAAACAAAACCAGGAGAGGCAAATAAGTTCAAAATAATAAAAAAAGATTTGTTAGCTTTATAAGATAGAATTTTTCTTAGCTTATTGGAGATAAATAGTTTTTTCATATTTATGCTTTTATTCAATAGAAGTAATTAGGATTATAGAAAAGAAATTTTATATAATTTACAATAAATTTATTTTTCGTTTTAAGTAAAATGGTTTAAAAGAGAATACATTATTACAAATCGTGAAAATGTTTTTATTTGACAAGATTGATTCTATAAAAAATTTTATATTTATTTAGTTTTTTAAAAATAAAGTCACAAATATTTACTATATTAATTACAAATATATGATTACTAAAAGTTTGCAAAATCCTAATTAATATATAAAATCAGTAAAAAAAATTGAAAAATTTAAACAAATGATAAAAATAAAAAAATAATACTATTTTAAATATTTTTTTGTTATAATGGTCTTTGTGAGAAAAATATAAAGGAGGAAGAGAATGAATTTTACATTTAACTTAATGCAAACGGTAGGATTTGCAATCATGGTTTACTACATAGGTAAATTCTTAAGACATAAGGTTTATTTCTTTCAAAAGTTTTGTGTACCAGCACCAGTAATAGGGGGATTCTTATTTGCAATCATTAGATTCTTATTACAAGTTGGAGGAATCGCAACTTTTGAATTTGACCAAGCCTTACAAAATCCATTTATGATGGTATTCTTTACTGCTATTGGTGTTGGGGCAGACCTTGACACATTGAAAAAAGGTGGAAAAGGATTTTTAATATTCTGGTTAATTTCAGCAATATTAGTTTTAGGACAAAATACAATTGGGCTTGTTCTAGCAAAAGCTCTAAATGAGAACCCACTTCTAGGTCTTGTATGTGGTTCAGTTACAATGGTAGGTGGACACGGATCAGCAGGAGCTTGGGGAGGTACATTTGCTAAACTTGGATTAGATAATGCTAAAACTTTCGCCTTAGCAGCTGCTACTTTTGGAGTTATCATGGGATCTCTTATTGGAGGACCTATTGGATCAACTCTTATTAGCAGAAAGAAATTGTCAGGAGTAAATAATGAATCTTCAAACTACGACGATGTTCTAGAAAATCTAGAAGAAAATAATGCGGGCGAAGGTTATGAAAGAGTAGTACCACTACAAGCTGGAGACTTTATTAAAGTTCTTGGACTTATTTTCGTATCAATTGGATTTGGTGCAATTCTTCAAGAATTCATCAGAACTCACGTATCAATTATGGGTAAAGAACTAAACTTACCTGCTTATGTTACTTCAATGATTATCGCAGGTATCTTCGTAAACACAATTGGAAAAAAAGGACCTCTTATGGTTAATCAAAGAGCAAACTCAATTTGTGGAGACGTTGGACTAAATGTTTTCCTAGTAATGGCTCTAATTGATATCAACCTAATTGACCTTAAGGATGTAGCAGGATCGATGCTTATAATCCTAATAGCACAAACTCTATTTATTGGTTTATTCGCTTACTTTGTAACATTCTGGGCAATGGGTAAAAATTACGATGCGGCAGTACTTGCTGGTGGTATGTGTGGATTTGGTATGGGTGCTACTTACAACGCACTTGCAAACATGGACTCAATCACTGAAAGATTTGGACCATCACCAAAGGCATACTTCATCCTTCCAATGGTTGGAGCTTTCGCAATTGATATTACAAACTCAGTATTTATTACCATATTCTTAAATATTGCACAAAGTATGTCATAAAATTAAAAGAAAATATAAAAATTGGCTGGGCCTGGTGGCTCAGCTTTTTTTATGCTTTCTTGTAATTGATTAATAAAATTTTAAGTGATATTATTATTTAAATGGTCCTTAAGGGCCTTATTTAAATGAGGTGAGAATTATGAAATGTCCCTTTTGTGGATATGGTGACTCTAAGGTTTTAGACACAAGACCAACTGATGAAGGTAATACTATAAGAAGAAGGCGCGAGTGTCTAAACTGTCAAAAAAGATTCACTACTTATGAAAAAATTGAACAATCACCAATTATGGTAATTAAGAAAGATGGAAATAGACAGGCTTTTGATAGAGAGAAGATAATAAGAGGTATGATAAAGTCTTGTGAGAAGAGACCTGTTTCTGCTGCTGATATAGAAGAAGCTGTAAACAATATAGAAAAGAAAATTGAAAACTCTATGAAGAAAGAAATTAGTTCTCTTGAGGTTGGAGAGATGGTAATGGAAGAATTAAAGGACCTAGATGAGGTTTCTTATGTTAGATTTGCATCTGTATATAGGGAATTTAAAGATCTTCAATCCTTTGTTGATGAGCTTGAGAATTTTGTAAAAAAGAAGAATTAATATGGACTTATTTGAACTTAGCATGCAAAAAAATTTGGAGACCAAAGCGCCATTGGCTGACAGGATGAGGCCTAGGAATTTGGAGGAATTTTTTGGTCAAGATCATATTATAGGAGAGGGCAAGTATCTTTCTAGGCTAATAAAAAGTGACAGGCTAACTTCTGTATTGTTTTATGGTCCACCAGGAGTTGGTAAGACAACTCTTGCTGAAATAATTGCAAGGACAACTAACAAAAATTTTGTCAAACTTTCTGCTGTTACCTCTAATTTAAGGGAGCTTCGTGAAGTCTTGAAAAAGTCGGAAGACTCTATGAAGTTTGACAATGTATCAACTATAGTTTTTATTGACGAAATCCATAGATTTAATAAAAGTCAGCAAGACGCCCTTCTACCATTTGTTGAGAGAGGGGTTATTAGCTTAATAGGTGCTACGACAGAGAACCCCTATTTTGAAGTCAATAGGGCCCTCTTATCGAGAATGCAAATAATAAATCTATATCCTCTAGAAAACAAGGGCTTAGAAAAAATGATGGATATGGCTTTAAAGGATAAGGAACGTGGGCTTGGAAGAAAAAATATAGAAATTACTGAAGAGGCAAGAAATATTTTAATCAATAACTCCAATGGAGATGGAAGATATCTCTTAAACAGCTTAGAGATTGCTGCATTATCAACAGATGAAGTTGATGGAAAAATATTTTTAGATAAAGATGTAATAGAAAACTCTCTTCTCATAAAAAATGTTAGGTACGATAAGAATAATAATGAGCACTATGACACTATATCTGCCTTTATAAAATCTATGAGGGGGTCAGACCCAGATGCAGCCCTAATTTATCTTGCAAAGATGCTTGAAGGCGGAGAGGACATCAAATTTATTGCGAGAAGGCTTATAATTTTTGCTTCAGAAGATGTGGGCAATGCAAATCCAGAGGCAATTCAAGTTGCATCGGCTTGTTTTAACAATATAAATGCTGTTGGAATGCCTGAAGCCAGAATTATCCTAGCCCAAACTGCAACTTATTTAGCATCATCAGAAAAATCCAATGCAGCTTATGCAGGAATAAATAAGGCCATGGAGGATGTGAGAAATGCAACTAACATTGATATACCCAGGTATATAAGGGATAAAAGAAACCCCCACAATGAAACTGATGAAAAATATTTGTATCCTCATGATTATGAGAATGCTTATGTAGATCAAAAATATATGCCAGATAATTTTAAGGGCAGAAAATATTATGAGCCAAAAAACATTGGCTATGAAAGAAAAATAAAAGATTACTTAGACAGTTTAAAGTGAGTTAAATTGACAAATAGAGCATTTAATTATATACTTAACAATTAAGTAAGAAATTGAAAATTAGGAGGAATTATGTCAATTAGCATTAGAGAAATTTTTAAAAATCCAGAGGATTTTTTAGATAAAGAAATAGTATTAAGTGGTTGGGTAAAAACATCTAGAGCTTCAAAAAACTTCGGTTTTATTGAACTCACTGATGGAACAGTTTTTAAACCAATTCAAGTAGTTTATGGTAAAGAATTAGAAAACTTTGATGAAGTTGAAAAATTTCCAATAAGCTCTTCTTTAGAAATCAGTGGAAAAATTGTTAAGTCACCTGGTAAAAACCAATCTTATGAATTACAAGCAAGTAAGATAGAAGCAATTTGTTCATCTGATCCATCATATCCACTTCAAAAGAAAAGACACACAATGGAATACCTAAGAACAATAGCTCACTTACGTCCAAGAGCAAATACATTTAATGCTGTCTTTAGAGTAAGATCACTAATTGCTTATGCAATTCACAAGTTCTTCCAAGAAAAGGGATTTGTTTACGTCCATGCTCCAATAATTACAACATCAGATGCTGAAGGAGCAGGTGAAATGTTCCAAGTAACAACTCTTGACATTGATAAAATTGCAAAATCAGAGCCTACTGAAGTTGACTACTCAAAGGACTTCTTCAATAAAAAGACTCACCTTACAGTGTCTGGTCAACTAGAAGCTGAAGCTTTTGCAGAAGCCTTTAGAGATATTTATACTTTTGGACCTACATTTAGGGCAGAAAATTCAAATACACAAAGACACGCTGCAGAATTCTGGATGATTGAACCAGAAATGGCCTTTGCTGATCTTAATGTAAATATGGACGTATCAGAAGAAATGTTAAAATATATTATTTCTTATGTCCTTGAAAATGCACCACAAGAAATGGAATTCTTTAACAACTTCATTGACAAGGGTCTATTAGAAAGATTACAAAATGTAGTTGATAACGAGTTTGCAAGAATAACTTATACAGAAGCTATTGAAATTCTTGAAAAAGCTGATAAGGAATTTAATTATCCTGTAAGCTGGGGAATTGACCTACAAACAGAACACGAAAGATATATTACTGAAGAAGTTTACAAGAAACCAGTTTTCGTAACTGATTATCCAAAGGAAATCAAGGCTTTCTATATGTATGAAAATGACGACAAGAAAACTGTTGCTGCTATGGACCTTCTAGTACCAGGTGTTGGCGAAATCATTGGAGGAAGCCAAAGGGAGCACAGATTTGATGTTCTAGAAGAAAAGATGCAAAACATTGGAATGGATATGGACACTTATGATTGGTATCTTGATTTAAGAAGATATGGATCTGTGGTCCACTCTGGATTTGGTCTTGGATTTGAAAGAGCAGTAATGTATATAACTGGAATGAAAAATATTAGAGACGTAATTCCATTCCCAAGAACTGTTGGAAATGCTGAATTTTAATTTTTGAAATTTTAGGAGTTAATATGAATAAATACACACCAAGTGATATAGAAAAAAAGTGGCAAGACTTTTGGGATGAACATGAATCCTTTGTATGTGAAAATAATTCAGACAAGGAAAAGTTTTATGCCCTTGTAGAATTCCCTTATCCATCTGGACAAGGACTTCACGTAGGTCACCCAAGACCTTACACCGCCCTAGATATTGTTTCTAGGATGAAGAGGATGCAAGGTTATAACGTACTTTACCCAATGGGATGGGATGCCTTTGGTCTTCCAACAGAAAACTATGCAATAAAAAATAAAATCCATCCAGCTATTGTTACTAAAAATAACATTGCTCACTTTAAAAAACAATTAAAGTCAATTGGATTTTCCTTTGACTGGTCTAGGGAAATTAACACAACTGATCCAGAATATTACAAGTGGACACAATGGATTTTCCTACAACTTTATAAAAAGGGACTTGCTTACAAGAAAAAAATGCCAATAAACTGGTGTCCTTCATGTAAGGTTGGACTTTCTAATGAAGAAGTTGTTGGTGGAAAGTGCGAAAGATGTGGAGAAGAAGTAGTAAGACGTGTTAAGAGCCAATGGATGCTTAAAATAACTGAGTATGCAGATAGACTTATCGAAGACTTAGACGACCTTGACTTTATCGATAGGGTCGTAACACAACAAAAAAACTGGATTGGTAGAAGTGAAGGAGCAAGTATTAACTTCTCACTTAAAGACTTTGATGAACAACTTGAAGTTTTCACAACTAGACCAGATACAATTTATGGTGCAACTTATATGGTAATTGCGCCAGAACATCCATTAATTGAAGAACATGCTGATAAAATTGAAAACTTAGATGAAATAAATGCCTATAAAGAAGAATGTTCAAAGAAAAGTGATTTCGAAAGAACTGAACTTGAAAAAGACAAGTCTGGTGTAGAAATAAAAGGTATTAAGGCAATTAATCCCCTTACAAATAAAGAAATTCCAATTTGGATTTCTGACTATGTTCTTATGACGTATGGAACAGGTGCTATTATGGCAGTGCCAGCTCACGATGATCGTGACTATGACTTTGCAAAGAAATTTGGACTTGAAATCATTCCAGTAATAGAAGGATCTGACGTTTCAGAACACGCAAATACAGAAACTTCTACTGGAAAAATGATTAATTCAGAAATCCTAAATGGACTTGAAGTTAAGGATGCTATTGCTAAGATGATAGACTATCTTGAAGAACATAAACTTGGAGATAGAAAAATTAATTATAAATTGAGAGACTGGGTATTCTCAAGACAAAGATATTGGGGAGAACCAATTCCAATAGTTCACTGCGAAAAATGTGGGCATGTAGCTCTTCCAGAAGAAGAACTTCCACTTTTACTTCCAGAAGTAGAAAATTACGAACCTACTGATTCTGGTGAATCACCACTTGCAAAAATGACTGATTGGGTAAACACTACTTGTCCAAAGTGTGGTGGGCCAGCAAAGAGAGAAACAGACACAATGCCACAATGGGCAGGATCATCTTGGTACTTCTTAAGATATACTGACCCACACAATGATGAAGCACTTGCAAGCAAGGAAGCTCTTGATTATTGGATGCCAGTTGATTGGTACAACGGTGGTATGGAACATACTACACTTCACCTTCTTTATTCAAGATTCTGGCACAAGTTCTTATATGATATTGGAGTAGTTCCAACTAAGGAACCTTATCAAAAGAGAACTTCTCACGGTATGATTCTTGGTGGAAACAATGAAAAAATGTCAAAATCAAGGGGTAACGTAGTAAATCCTGACGATATTGTTAGAGATTATGGTGCAGACACTTTAAGATGTTATGAAATGTTTATTGGTGATTTTGAAAAACCTGTACCTTGGTCAGAAAATGGAGTTAAGGGCTGTAGAAGATTCTTGGAAAGAGTTTGGAATCTACAAGAAATTGTAGTTGATGGAGATGACTACAGTAAAGAATTAGTCTCAGAAATACACAAGACTATTAAAAAGGTTACTGAAGACTATGCTCACTTAAAGGCAAATACTGCAATTGCTCAACTTATGACCCTATCAAATGAATTTAATGATGCTGGAAAAATCACTAAAGAAGACTTAAGAACTTTCTTAATTTTACTAAATCCAGTTGCACCACATATAACAGAAGAATTGTGGCAAGTATGTGAACTTGGCGGAGTATTATCAGAACAAGCTTGGCCTGAATATAAGGAAGAACTTACTATTGATAATGAAATCGAACTTCCAGTTCAATTTAACGGTAAAGTTAGATATACAATTAAGATAGAGAGAGATGCTTCCCAAGATGAAGTATTTGAAATTGCAGAAAAGGACGAACTTTTCGCTAAGAATACAGAGGGCAAGAATATAGTTAAGAAAATTTATATTCCAAATAAGATTGTAAATATAGTTGTAAAATAAAATGAAAAGCACTTTTTAGTGCTTTTTGTTCTTTATAAGGAGTTTTTATGAATAGCATGACTGGCTACGGCCTTTTTGAAAAAAGATGTGAGGATTTCTATATTAAAGTTGAGATGAAGTCTGTGAATAACAGGTATCTAGACATTAATGTGAGAATGCCTGGGTCAATTATGTATGCAGAAGAAGCTGTTAAATCTTTTATTAAGTCAAAAATCAAAAGAGGCAAGGTTGATGTATTCATAAATTTTGAATATTTGGATTCAAGCCAGGTTGAAATTGATATTGACTATGAGCTGCTAAATAAGTATATTATTATAAGTAAAGAATTAGAAGAGAAGTTGGGAGTAGCTTCTGATATATCATTTTCTAAGTTGATGAGAGACTCAAATATTATCAAGCCACAAAAAGCAGAGTTTGATGGAGATTATATAAAAGAAGAACTCTTAAAAGTGCTAGATGAAGCTGCAAATGAATTTGTAAAATCTAGATCTTTTGAAGGCGAAAAGATAAGAGAAGACTTTAAAATAAAGCTTAAAGAAGTCAAAAGACTTACCGACTTTATAGAAGAGAGAGCTCCTATTAGTTTAAAGGAAAATGAAAATAGATTGAGAGAAAGGGTAGCCGAGTTTCTTCAATCAAGTGAAATAAATGAAGATAGAATTTTGACAGAAATAGCAATAATGCTTGATAAACTTTCAATTGATGAAGAAATTACAAGGCTTAAAATTCACACTCATAATTTTAATGATATAATAAATCAAGAGGGACCAATTGGCAGAAAGTTAGACTTTTTAATTCAAGAAATGAACAGGGAGTCCAATACCATAGGTTCAAAATCAAATGA
The DNA here is from genome assembly GCF_001815405.1 of Peptoniphilus sp. HMSC075B08. Lineage (NCBI taxonomy): Bacteria > Bacillati > Bacillota > Tissierellia > Tissierellales > Peptoniphilaceae > Peptoniphilus > Peptoniphilus sp. HMSC075B08. The sequence continues at coordinate 59,790 of NZ_KV820452.1, forward strand.
TATTGAAATTACAAGTGCTGTTGTAATGTTAAAATCAGAAATAGAAAAATTGCGTGAACAAGCGCAAAATGTTGAATAAAATACTTAGGATGGTGATAATTTGGACGGCGGATTTTTATTAGTTTTATCAGGTCCTTCTGGCTCTGGAAAGGGAACAGTAAGTGAATCTCTAATGAAAAACAATGATGACATAATTTTCTCAACTTCTGTTACTACTAGGACTCCTAGACCAGGCGAAGTAAATGGCGAAAATTACTTTTTTGCCTCAAGAGAAGAATTTGAAAAAATGGTAGAAAATGATGAATTATTGGAACATGCCTTTGTTCATACAAACTACTATGGAACACCAAAGAAATTTGTATTTGATGAAATAGAAAAGGGAGAAATTGTGCTTCTTGAAATTGATGTGCAAGGTGCCCTTCAAATTAAAGAAAAATATAAGGAAGCAGTATTTATATTTCTAATTCCTCCTACTATGGATGAATTGAGATCTCGTCTTGTTAAGAGAGATACAGAAACTGAAGATGAAATAGAAACTAGGTACAGAAATGCCTTTAAGGAACTTGACTTCGTAGGTGAATATGACTACTTTGTTATAAATGATGTAATAGACAATGCAGTTAAGGATATTGAAACTATTATTGCAGCTGAAAAACTTAGGGTTAAAAGACATAAGAATATTAAGAAAGAAGTTCAAGCAGAAGAGGAGAGAAGTAAATGATTATACCATCTTTTAAAGAATTAAAAGAAGTTGCAGATTCTAGATATGAACTTGCAATTTTAGTATCAAAAAGAGCTAGAAAGATTATTGATGGAAATCCAGCTTTAGTAGATACAGATAGTGAAAAACCAGTAACAATTGCTATTGAAGAAATTATGGCTGGTAAGATTAAATTTGGAGAAAAATTAAGCGACTCTGAGTATGAAGCAAAGGTTGCTGAAGAAAAGGAAAATCTTATACAAGAAATTAAGCAAAAAAAGATTGATGATTTAAACAAAGAGGAACTAGAAGAGGAATAAGATGTTAAAAGGTAAAAAAATTCTACTTGGAGTTACAGGTGGAATTGCTGTTTATAAGTCTCCAGGTATATGCAGTCTCTTGAGAAAATTAGGTGCAGAAGTAAAGGTTATAATGACAAAAAACGCAACTGAATTTGTTACACCTCTTACTTTTCAAACTATGTCCAATAATGTAGTTCACGGAGAGATGTTTAACCAACTTTTTAACATGGATGTTGAGCATATTTCTTTAGCTAAATGGGCAGATATTATTGTTATTGCACCTGCTACTGCAAATATTATTGGAAAATTTGCCAATGGTATTGCAGATGATATGCTATCTACAGTTTTAATGGCATCAAGGTCTAAGGTAATGTTGGCACCTGGAATGAATACAGTTATGTTAAATTCAGAAGCCAATCAAAAGAATATGCAGATTCTAAGAGATAGGGGAGTTATAATCCTAGATACCAAAGAAGACCTACTTGCCTGCAATGATTATGGCAGTGGCAAGATGCTTGAGCCTAGTGAAATTGTTGATGAAATCGACAGAGCTTTAACTGAGAAAGACCTTGAAGGTAAGCATGTTGTAATCACAGCAGGACCAACTAGGGAGGCTCTTGATCCAGTTAGGTTTATTTCTAATTATTCATCTGGAAAGATGGGCTATGCCCTTGCAGATAATGCAAAAAAAAGAGGAGCAAAGGTAACACTTATATCTGGTCCAACAAAAATTGACGTTCCAAAAGTTGATAACTTCGTAAGAGTGGATTCAACTCGTGACATGTATGATGCTGTTGGAAAATACTTTGATGAATGTGATTTATTGATTAAGGCGGCAGCTCCAAGTGACTACAGACCAAAAACCTATAGTGAAGAAAAAATTAAAAAGGGTAGCGACAGTCAAATGAACCTAATTGAAATGGAAAAAAATCCTGACATAGCTGCTCACTATGGAAGTCTGAAGAAAAGGCAAGTTATAGTTGGCTTTGCAGCAGAGTCTACTAATATTTATGAGTATGCTAAGGAAAAACTAATTAAAAAGAACTTTGATATAATTGTTGTTAACAATATCAAAAAAGAAGGTGCAGGTTTTGGAAGTGACACCAATATAGTTTCCATTATCTCAAGAGATGAGACTGATGATTTAGAAATTATGTCCAAGGCTGAGCTTGCAAGAGAAATTTTAGATAGGGCAAAAAAACTTATGAGCTAGAGAAATCTAGCTCTTTTGTGGGTGAAGACATGTTTGCAGATATTTTCATAGAAAATAATTTTCAAAAAATAGATAAACTTTATACATATATAGTAAAAGATGATGTTAAACCTGGTATGAGAGTTCTCGTAAATTTTGGGAAGTCTTACCGAGTTGGTATCGTCCTTTTTTTACATGCAAATTATTCTGGAGACCACCGAGAAAAGTTAAAGGAGATTCATTCAGTCCTTGATGATGAACCAATAATATCCAATGACCTAATAAGACTTGGCCTTTGGATGAAGGAAAGATACCTTGTTGGTTACTCAAAGGCCTTTGCTCCAATCCTGCCACCAGGAAATCTTCAAAAAATAAAGAAAAAGATAGTGGTAGATAAATATCCTCATGGTAAGGACTTAGAAGACTTAAACTCTATAGACCTGTCAAAGTATTTTGAAGACTTAAAAGAAGATGAAAAAGCAATCATAAAAAGGTTAAGGGCTAAGGGCTATATAAAATATATTTATGACTCCTTAGTGACTGTAAAGCCGAAACTTGTAAATTATTTGAGACTTGCAGATGATTTTGACCCAAAAAATCTTGAGGGAATTAGTGAGAAACAAGCACAAGTCTTTAATTTTATAAAAAAAGAGAAAGATATATCGAGAGTAGATGTTATGAAGAATCTAAATATATCTTATTCTCCAATTAAAAGCCTGATAAAAAGAAACCTTATTGAAGAATATAAGAAAGAAATAAATAGAGATCCAGTTGAAAAAACTTTTAAAAAGAATAAGCTAGCTTTAAATGATGAGCAACAAGAAGCTCTTAAGAGTATACAAAAAACTGACAAGGTAGTCTCGCTACTCCATGGACTAACAGGATCTGGTAAAACCGAGGTTTATTTAAATCTTACTTCTAAAGTTCTTGAAGATGGAGGCCAGGTAATTGTACTTGTTCCAGAAATTGGATTAACTCCACAAATGATTGAGAGATTTAAGTCTTGGTTTGGAAATGAAGTTGCTATCATCCACTCAAAGCTTTCAGCTGGAGAAAGATATGATGAGTATAGGAAGGTCTTAAATGATGAAGTAAAAGTCGTGGTTGGAGTTAGAAGTGCAGTCTTCGTTCCCTTTAAAGACCTAAAGATGATAATTGTTGATGAGTCTCACGACTCTTCCTATGAATTTCACGACAACTTAAAGTATGACACCATAGAAGTTGCCATAAATAGGATGAAGGACAGGGGGAAAGTTGTCCTAGGATCGGCAACTCCATCTGTAGAATCCTATTTTTATGCACAAAAAGATTTTTATAACTTATGTGAATTAAATAATAGGGCGAAAAAAGGAGCCTTTCTTCCTGATACAGAAATAGTTGATATGAGAGACGAACTTATAATGGGAAATGTCTCAATCTTTAGTAGAGAACTTAGAGATGCTATTGAAGAAAAGTTAAAGAATAAAGAACAGATTATTTTATTTTTAAATAGACGTGGATTTTCTAATTTTATTTCCTGTAGGTCTTGTGGAGAAGTCATTAAATGTGATGATTGTGACATTTCAATGACCTATCATAAGTCCAAAAATAGACTTATCTGTCACTATTGTGGTAAGACAAAGCCTCTGCCAAGAGTGTGTCCATCTTGTGGATCAAAATTCATAAAACAGTTTGGAGTTGGAACCCAAAGAGTAGAAGAAGAAGTTCAAAAATATTTTCCGGAGGCTAGGGTTCTTAGAATGGATAGGGACACAACAGGAAAAAAAGATTCCTTTGAAAAGTTTTATGAGAAGATAAAAAATAAGGAAGCAGACATAATTATTGGAACCCAAATGGTATCTAAGGGATTTGATTTCGAAGATGTAACTCTTGTTGGGATTGTTGCAGCAGACCTCTCTCTTTATATTTCTGATTATAAAGCGAGAGAAAGAACCTTCCAGCTAGTAACTCAAGTATCGGGAAGGGCAGGTCGTGCATCTAAAAAGGGCCAAGTTATAATTCAAACTTACAGTCCCGACAGTGAAATTATAAAATACTCTGCACAAGGGGACTATAAAGATTTCTATGAATATGAAATCCAAGAGAGGAAGACTTTTTTATATCCTCCTTATACAAAACTAATTGATCTTGAGTTTTCATCTTATGACGAAAACCTAACTCAAATTTGGGCAGAAAGGTTTTTGCATCAAATGTCTCTTGATTTAAAAGGCATGGACATTATGATGACAAAGTTCATAAAGATGCCAAAAATAAAAAATATAAATAAGACTAAGTTTTCCCTTAAGGTAAAGCCAAAGGACCTAGGCTTGTTAATTGAGGGCCTAAAAAGGGTAATTAATAATAGTAAGATAGAAGATGAAAGAAAAATAATTTTAAATATAGAATTTTAGGTGATTTAATGGCAATAAGAAAAATTAGAACAGACGAAGATCCAATTCTTAGAAAAAAATCTAAGACAGTTACTAATTATAATGACAGACTAAAAGTGTTAATAGACGATATGTTTGAAACAATGGACCTTGCTCCTGGAGTTGGACTTGCTGCTCCTCAAATAGGAATTTTAAAAAGGGTTATTGTTGTTGATAATAGGGAAGAAGATAATGGCGAAGGCGAAGAGCCAATGAGATTTTACATGATAAACCCTGAAATAATAGAAAAAGATGGGGAAGAAGTCTCAATGGAAGGCTGTCTTTCTGTACCTGGAAAGCAAGGCACAGTTAAAAGAGCTAAGCACATAAAAGTTAAGTACAATGACCTAGATGGTAAGGAAAATCTTATGGAAGCTGAAGACTTTTTAGCTAGAATTATCCAACACGAAACTGATCATCTTGATGGAATACTTTATACAGACAAAGCAATACAAATGTATGAAGCGGAGAGTGAAGAATAATGAAATTTATCTTTATGGGAACTCCTGAATTCTCTGTTCCAATATTAGAAAGACTAAATGAGTTGGGAGATGTGGCTCTTGTAGTATCTCAAGAAGATAAGAGGAAGGGCAGGGGGAAAAAATTTACAAAAACTCCTGTAAAAGTTAAGGCTGAAGACCTAGGACTTGAAGTTTTTCAACCAGGAGATATAAATTCTACAGAAGCAATTGATAAATTAAGAGAAGTCCAAGCAGACATAATTGTAGTAGTGGCCTATGGACAAATCTTGACTCAAGAGATAATAGATTTACCAGAAAAATATATCGTTAATGTTCACGCTTCCCTCCTACCTTATTTAAGAGGTGCTGCTCCAATAAATAGGGCAATCATGGAAGGACATGATAAGACTGGTGTCAGTCTTATGAAGGTGGAAAGAGGTCTTGATTCAGGCCCAGTTTCATCTGTAAGAGAAATTGAAATTGGTGACATGAATGCAGGAGAACTTGAAGATAAACTTGCACAAATGGGTGCTGACCTATTAGAAGACTTTATCCTTGAAGCTGAGAAAGGTTCAGTGGATTTTGTTGATCAAGATGAAGATAAAAAAACTTATGCAAGTAAGATTTTAAAAAATGATTTAAATCTAGATTTTAATGATACTTCAAAAAATATAGTTAATAAGATAAGGGGACTTAGTCCACATTATGGAGTTAGGTTCAAGTATGATGACAAGTTCTATAAGATTTATAAGGCAGAAGAATTTGATGACAATTCTAATAAAAAACCAGGTACAATTATAAAATCTGACAAAGACCTTATTATTAAAACAAGTGATGGAGCAATTTCTGTAAAAGAAATTCAAGCACCAGGCAAAAGAGCTATGGGAATAGATGATTTTTTACGAGGGAATAAATTTGAAGAAAATTATGTGATTGGAGGAAAATAATGTTTGGACCATATTTTTACACTTATGATTACTCTTATTTGATTTATATACTTCCAGGCCTACTTCTTGCTATGTATGCACAGGCAAAAATTAGCTCAGCCTATGAAAAATATAAAAAAATTCCATCATCCACAAATCTTAGTGGTGCAGAAGTTGCAAGAAAAATCTTAGATAGGAATGGCCTATCGAATGTCAGCATCAATATGGTAGATGGAAAGCTTTCGGACCATTATGATCCTAGAGACAAGACCTTAAACCTATCAAGAGATGTTTATTATAAAAATTCTATTGCATCAGTTTCTATTGCGGCTCATGAAGTTGGTCATGCTATTCAAGATTCAGTTGACTATGCTCCTCTAAAGATAAGAGCAGCCCTAGTGCCACTTGCAAATCTTGGGACACAATTGTCTTTCTTTTTAATAATACTTGGGTTTTTCTTCTCAGTATTTTTTACTAAGTTAGGTATAGCTCTTTTCTTCTTTGCAGTTTTATTCCAAATTGTTACACTGCCTGTTGAGTTTAACGCATCTAATAGGGCAAAAAATGAACTTGCCATGGGAATTATTTCAGATGAAGATTTAAAGGGAACAAGAGAAGTCCTAAGTGCAGCAGCATTAACTTATGTTGCATCAACTATAGTTGCAATAGGACAATTTTTGAGATTACTAAGTATATTTGGAAGAAGAGATTAATGAAAAACACAAGAGAAAAAGCACTACAAATAATTAACGATGTCCTCTATAAGGGGACATTTTTAGAGGAAAGTTTAGAGATTTTAAAAGTATCTAATATAGATGAAAGGGACTTTGCCTTTATAAAAGAAATAACAACAGGAGTTGTGAGAAACAAAACTTATCTCGATTATGTCGTAAGACAAAATTCCAGAGTTAGGTTCAATAGGATTCACAAGATTATACTTATTATCTTGGAGATGGCAATTTACCAAATGTATTTTCTTGACAAGGTGCCAGATTATTCCATAGTTGATGAATCAGTTAATCTTGCAAAAATTTATGGAAACAAGGGATCAATTTCTTTTACCAATGGGATACTTAGGAGCATCGCAAAGAAGAAACCCGCTCAAGTTACCTTAAAAAATTCCATAGACAATTTATCTACTTATTATTCTCATCCAAGATTTTATACTGAATACTTTTACGAAAATTATGGAGAAGAATTTACAAAGAAACTTCTAAAGGCAAATAATGAGAAAGCACCCTTCACAATTAGGGTTAATATCTTTAAGACTAATAGGGATGATTTAATAAAAAACTTATCACAAATAGGTTTTGAAATAGAGGAGACAACTTATGACAATGCCTTAAATGTTTTAAATCCTAATGGTATCATAGACACTGAATATTTTGAAAAAGGTCACTTCTATGTTCAAGACCTAGGGTCCATCCTAGTGTCTAGCTTTTTAAATCCAAGAAAAGATTCAAAAGTTCTTGACTTATGTGCAGCACCTGGTGGCAAGACAACTCATTTATCAGAGCTTATGGACAATACAGGTGAAATTGTTGCCTGTGATAAGTCTAAGGGCAAGATAAATTTAATTAAGGAAAATGCCCAGAGACTTGGCTGCAAAAATATATCTCCTATGATTAACGACGCAAGGGTCTTAAATGATGACTTCGTAAATAAGTTTGACTATGTCTTAGTTGATGCACCTTGTTCTGGAACAGGCCTTTATAGGAAGAAGCCAGACATCAAATGGAACAAGGGAATAGATGACTTAAAAGATCTTGGCAAGATTCAATTAGAAATTCTAAACAATGCTAAAGAATATGTGAAGAACCAAGGACTTTTACTCTATTCAACTTGCTCTCTCTCAAAAATTGAGAATGAAGATGTAATCGAAAACTTCTTGAGTGAAAATAAAAATTTTAAAATAAAAAAATTAAGAGACAAGGAAGTCTTAAAACTATTTCCATCAGTAGATGGATCAGATGGTTTTTCAATTTGTCTCTTAGAAAAAAATTAATATCTATTACGACTGTGAAATTTCTTCACAGTCTTTTTTTATCGGCTAATTTTTCAAATCTTATTTTAATTTAAAGAAGTCTAATGGTATAATGTTTAGATGAATAGGTGGTTTTAATGGAATTAAATTCTATGTATGAAGATGAGCTGCGAAAGTTTTTTGAGGATAGAAAGGAAAAGGCCTTTAGAGGCTCACAACTTTTTACTTTCTTCCACGACAAGAAGAGATATGACGTGGAAAACTCAAATCTTTCGTCCAAGGCCATCGCTCTTATTAAAGATGAAGAAATAAATAAAATTGAAATATTTAAAAGCTTTGACTCTGACTTAGATGAAACAAGGAAATTGCTTTTTAAATTAAAAGATGGAAACCTAATTGAAGGTGTCCTAATGGAATACAAGCACGGTTACTCCCAATGCGTGTCAACTCAAGTTGGCTGCAGGATGGGTTGTGATTTTTGTGCATCAACAAAGTCTGGTCTAGTTAGAAACCTAAGTGCCGGTGAAATGCTGGGACAAGTTTATGAAATTGAAAATAAATACAATATAAAAATTTCTAATTTTATATTAATGGGAAGTGGCGAACCTCTAGATAATTTCTCTGAAGTCATAAGGTTCATAAAACTTCTCCACGACGAGAAGGGCCATAATACATCTTATAGAAATATTACAATTTCAACTTGTGGAGTGGCTGATAAGATTTACGATCTTGCTGATTTGGATCTCCCAATTAATCTTGCTGTTAGTCTTCACCAAACAAATGATAGGGATAGGTCAGCTCTTATGCCAATAAATAGGAGGTTTAACCTGGCTGAACTTAAAAAATCCCTAGAATATTATGTCAAAAAGACTAATAACAGGATAACCTTTGAATACACAATGATAAAAAATCAAAATGATGGAACAAAAAACATTGATGAACTTTATAATTTTGCAAAAAATTTAAAGTGTCACATAAATCTAATACCCTTAAATCCTATAGAAGAGTTTGATGAGAAAAGACCTTCTAAATCTGAAATTAATGACTTCAAGAATAAGCTTGAGAGAAGGGGTTTTAACGTAACCATAAGACGAGAACTAGGCAGTGACATAAGCGCCTCATGTGGACAACTAAGGCGTAAGATCGAGGTGAAATAAATGAAAGTAGTATCAGCAACTAATGTGGGTAACTACAGAAAGAATAACGAAGATTCCTATTATGTAAATGAATTTAAAAATTTGTATGTATTGGCTGATGGAATGGGAGGTCATCTTGCAGGTGAAAGAGCATCTAAGATGGCAACTGAAATAATTGGTCAAGACTTCGCAGGAGATAGAGAGGTAAAAAGCATTGATGATGCAATAGAAATCCTCTCATCTTCAATTAGGGATGCCAATAAAAAGATATTTGAAAGCTCCCAAGAAAATGAAGATTACAGGGGGATGGGAACTACTCTTTCTAGTGGTATTATCCTAGAAGATGTTCTAATATATTCAAATATTGGTGACTCCAGAATCTATAGGATAAACGAAGGAATGGAACAAATAACTCAAGATGATTCCTTTGTAAATTATTTGATTGAAATTGGAGAAATCACCGAAGAAGAAGCAAAAAATCATCCTAAGAAAAATGTCTTGACTAAGGCAATGGGAACCACATCTGATATAGAAGTTATAGTTAACACCCTTGATATTAAGGATAAAGATGTATTTTTATTTTGTTCAGATGGGCTTACAAATATGGTTTCTGATGAAGAAATCTTTAAAATTGTAAAGGAAAATAGTCCTGAAGAAGCGAGAGATATGCTTCTTGACCTAGCCCTAAAAAATGGTGGCATGGATAACATTACATTTATTTTAGTATTTAATGAGTAGGTGGGCAATGATTAATAAAATATTAGGAAATAGATACGAAATATTAGAAAAAATTGGCACTGGCGGAATGGGCAATGTCTTTAAGGCCCATGACAAAAAACTTGATAGGATAGTTGCCATTAAGGTTCTAAAATTAGAATACAATGAAGACAATAATTTTATAAGAAAGTTCAAGAGAGAATCTCTCGCAGCGGCAAGTATATCTCATCCAAATATAGTGAGCATTTATGATGTTGGTACTGAGAAAATCCAAGACAAGGAAGTTCACTACATTGTAATGGAATATATTGATGGAAAAACTCTAAAGGACTTAATTAATGATGAGGGTAGGTTATCTGAAAAAAGAGCATTAAACTACTGCATACAAATTGCTGAAGCCCTAAAAGTTGCTCATTCAAAACACATTGTTCACAGGGATATTAAGTCACAAAATATTATGGTGACAAGAGATGACAGGATAAAGGTAACGGATTTTGGGATTGCAAGAGTAGCAGACAACACGACTGTTACAGCTACAAATGCTGTTATGGGGTCTGTCCACTATTTCTCACCTGAACAAGCTAGGGGAGCAAAGGTAGACAACAGGTCTGATATATATTCACTGGGAATAGTTCTTTTCGAAATGTTAACAGGAAGACTTCCTTTTGATGCAGACAACCCAGTTTCAGTTGCCCTTATGCAGGTTCAATCACAAATGCCAAGGCCTTCTGAATTTATTAAGAGTCTAGACCCATCTGTAGATGCCTTAGTCCTTAAGATGACAGAAAAGGATCCAGACATGAGGTACAAGGATGTTTTTGAACTTATTAAAGACATTAAAGACTATACTATGGGTGCTAGAACCTTCTCTGTAAATAGAACTTATGCTGAAGATGATAGTAGGACAGTTGTCACTCCTCCTATCAATAGGAGACCTAATAGAAATCATTCCAATAACATGGACCCACAAAGACCAAAGAAATCCAAAAAAGTTGTAAAGAAGAAAAAATCAGCGGCTCCGGCCATACTTGGTATATTCTCTGCAATAGTTATTATTGCCCTTTTAATTTATGTCGTTCCAAAGGCAATGAAGGGAATGAAGTCAGGCGACGTAGTAGAAAAGATTGCCGTTGAAAATTATATTGGAAAGACACGTGAAGAAGCCAAAGAGCTTATAGAGGCTCAGGGACTAGTATTAGATGTCAATACAGTTGAAAATGAAAAAGAGCCAGACGGAGTAGTTTTAGGGCAAAATCCTGAAGAGGGAACTTCAGTTGATAAGGGAACTACAGTTACCCTTGAGATAAATGAATTACCAGACTCTGTTCCAGTTCCTCCACTTAAGGGACTAACAGCAGAAGAAGCTAAAAAAGTTCTTGAGGAAAATGCACTACAACTTGGATCTGTAGAAGAAGAATTTAATGACGATGTTGAAGAGGGAAAGGTAATTTATTCCAATCCTGATGGAGGCTACTCTGTAAAAAGAGGAACTGCAGTTAAGCTTATTGTCTCAAAGGGCATTGACAAGACTCCAGTAGTCTTAAGTGACTATAAGGGTATGGACCAAGATATTGTTGTAAATCAGTTAAAGAGCTTTGGACTTACTGTTGTTATAGAAAATGGAAATAGTAATAAGGTTTCTGAAGGTCAAGTTTATGACATGGATCCAAAACCAAAGACAAGTGTTGAAAAGGGTTCAACAGTTACACTTTATATATCCAAGGGACCTAAGTTAGAAGAAGATGACAGAGAAAATGAAAAAGACAATGAAGATAACAATAACAACGAAGATAAGTTTAACAAGACAAATCATATAAAAGTTAAGGTTCCTGATGATGGTGAAAGCCACCAGGTTTCTGCCGATAGGGTAAGAGATGCCAATGGAAATAAAACAGGATCACAAACTGTTTGGAATTACAACATTGAAGCAGGAGATGTTGCAAGTGTTGAACTCATTGGACCTGGTGAATACAATATTTATGTCGATGGCAACCTTGTAAAGACTGAGAAGATAAAATAATGATAGGAAAAATAATAAAACTAACTGGTGGTTTCTACTATATTCTTGCTGAAGGACAAGTTTATGAGACTAGGGCAAGAGGTAACTTTAGACACACTAAGGTAGACCCCATAGTTGGTGACAATGTAGAATTTAAGTTTGAAGAAAAGACTCTGGGATATATTGAAAAAGTATATCCCAGAAAAAATATGCTCACAAGACCAAAGGTATCTAATGTTGACATGGCTCTAGTTGTTGTTCCTGTTATGGACCCAAAATACAATCTGGTTACTATTGATAAGACAATTATCCAGGCTGAGCACCAAGATATTGATGTCACAATTCTTATAAACAAGTGTGACTTAGATAGAAAAGCCAGCGAAGAATTATCAAGACTTTATAAAAATTCTGGATTTAAAACTTTTATGATTTCTTTTAAGGATGATTCCATTGAGGACTTAAGAAATTATATAAGAGGAAAGACAGTTGCCCTTTGTGGAGTCAGTGGTGCAGGTAAGTCTACGATTACATCTAAAATTTTAGATAGGGATGTAGAAGTTGGAAAAGTTTCTGACAAGACTAGAAGAGGAAAGCACACAACAAGGCACACAGAAATATTATTTAAGGACGATATTTATATCTTTGACACCCCAGGTTTTTCTTCTCTAAGCTTGAATATTGATAAGGATGAATTAAAAAACTATTTTAGAGAATTTCAAAAATACTCAACTTGCAAGTTTAACAATTGCAACCACATAAAAGAACCAAAGTGTGGAGTTAAAGAGGCAGTTGAAGCAGGCAAAATAGAAAAAGAAAGATACGATAACTACTTATATATTTATGAGGAATTAAAAAGCAAAGGAGATTACTAATGATTTCACCATCACTACTCTCAGCAGATTTTACAAATTTAGAAAAAGAAATAAAAATACTTAATGAAGAAAAAGTTGATTTTCTTCACCTTGATATAATGGATGGAAATTATGTACCAAACATTTCTTACGGACCAGGTATTGTAAAATCCTTGAGGCCCTTAACAGATATTCCCTTTGACACCCACCTCATGATTGAAAATCCAGAAAACTTTATTGAAGATTTTAAAAATGCTGGATCCGACATTATTACTATCCATCCTAAGACAACAAAGCACCTTGACAGGACTCTTTCACTAATTAAGTCTTATGGTATGAAGGCAGGACTTGCACTTAACCCTTCCGATGGACTTGAGATTTTAGACTATACTCTTGATAAGCTAGACCTTGTTTTAATAATGAGTGTTAACCCAGGCTTTGGGGGACAAAAATTTATACCATCTGCCCTTAGAAAAATTAGTCAAGTTAAGAAGATGATTGAAGAGAGAGATCTTAAGACATTAATTGAAGTTGATGGCGGAGTAAAACTTGATAATGCAAAAGAAGTTTTAGAAGCAGGAGCAGACATCCTTGTTGCAGGGTCAGCAATCTTTCAAAAAGATAAGACTAGGGAAAATATTAAAGCCTTTAAGGAATTGTTATGAAAAAAGCTCTTTTAATCTCTGGAGGAAGACAAGTCTCCAAAGAACTAATAGAAAAGTATCTTGACAGATTTATAATCATAGCAGACGGAGGAGCAAGGCTTCTAATGAAGTATGGACTTGGAGCAGATATCCTATTAGGTGACCTTGACTCAATTGGAGAGGAAGCTTTAACTTATATCAAAGAACACGAGATTGAAGTTAAAAAATTTCCAGCAAAAAAAGATTTTACAGATACAGAACTTGCACTTTCATACTTAGTTGATGAAGAATATAAAGATATTGTAATCTTAGGGGCTCTTGGGACAAGACTTGACCATGAGCTTGCCAATCTTATGAACCTAAAAAAATTATATAAAAAGGGAATAATGGCAAAAATAGAAGATGATTACAACGAAGTTATTTATGTAGAAGAAGGTTCTTATGACTTTGAAAAAATAAATAAGAAGTATTTTTCTCTAATCAATGCAGGCACAAGCATGAATTTTACAACCAAGGGGCTTTATTACGAAGTGGAAGAACTTGAAATCAATTCAGAAAATCCTAGCAGGGGAGTTAGCAATGAGATGGTGGGAGAGAAAGCCACTATAAAAATAAATTCTGGTTCAGCCTTTATAATTCAATCAAGAGATTAAAAGACCCCAAGCCTAGCTTGGGATTTTTATTTGGAAAAATTTATTAAGAATAAAAATTGTGGATTTTCCTAAGAGAACAAGGAGAATATTAAATACAGCCCAGTAAAGAAATCATAATTTATAAGATCTTGTAAGAAATGAAAGATTAAAGTCTAAATAAAAATTGTTAAACATATAATAAAAATACTTTAAGCAAATAGAAAAATATTTTTGAAAATAAGAAAGACAACTTAATATTTAGGACAATAAAAAACCAGCCCTTGAGCTGGTTATATTTTTATTATTTTTCTAACTTGTAATACATCTTGTAGTGCTTAATTGATCCGTACTTCCTCTTTAGGTAAGTAATTTTTCTACTGAAGCTAAAGTCCTTTTTGTTGTTAATTGTAAACTCATAGCCATTTTTTAGAAGCTTATCAATAGTTTTGTGGTACTTTTCATTTGTATATTCTTTTAAAAGCTTAGGGTGGGCATTCATCCAAATTTTTGAAGTTTCTTTGTGGTAATAAACTTCTTCTTCAAAGCCAAGGTCTAAAAGGTCACGAATATAAAAGTCAAGGACATTGACACCACCGGCAGCCATGAAGTAGTGACTTTGTGGAAGTCTTAGATTCATTTCAAAGGCCTTAAAGGTATTGTCACGAGGGTCATACTTTAAGTCTATGTTTGAATAGCCTGTGTAGTGGATTGATTCCAATTTTTCTTTATAAAATTCATAAAGATCTGGCATATACCTTGTGTAAATTGCATCGTTATTTCCAATCCTAAGTGGGAGTGGGTCAGCAAGAAGAATTTGTCCATAAACCATCATCCTAACCTTTCCATTCTTGTCACAGTAGACATTAAAGGAAGCTTGGTTTGAGGCAGGTCCAGGAATATATTCTTGTACAAGCATTGTGCCTTCATAGTGGTTGTCGTCGTAAATAGTTTTTACAACTTTTTCAAGTTCTTCATAGTCATAAATTGTGTAGACCTTGTACTTATTTGGGAAAGATAATTTCACATAAGAAATTGAATCATTTGGTTTAAGTATAAGTGGGAACTGAAGGTCAAGGTCTTTAATCTCCTTAGAAGAATTTATTATTGCAAACTTAGGGTAAGGAATGCCAAGCTCTTCACAAGAATTATAAAAATCGATTTTATTTTCTAGCCTATCATTTAAGTCAGTAGAAGGAGTGTTGAACTTGTAATATTTTTTAATCCTTTCCTTGTTGTTGGAAAGTAATTTAGAGTACTCATCTCCGCAAGGAATTGTAATTAAACTTGCATCCTTATTAGCTTCAGCAAATTTTATCATCTCACTGACAAAGACTTCGTTGTCAGAAAAGTTTTCTATAATTCGCCTGTCTAAGATTTTTGAATTATCAGTTGCAGGAAGAGCTTTTTGACAAAAAACTGTGGAGATTAGTCCGTAGTTGTCATTTAAAATACGGGCAATCCCATAGGCATTTTCATCAGAACCAAGAATTACAAACTTAACATTATATTTTTTTATTATATCTCTAGAAATATTTTTCATTTTTCTCCTTTTATCTATAAAACACTAAGTATTTTTATCCTTATACATTATACACTAGTGGGGAAGAAATTTTAAGAAGACTATTAAAAAGCCCTATCTATATTCTTCCAATAGCCTACAATTTTTTTAATATCATCTTGAGAAACTACTTTTTTATTATCTTCTTTTAATTTCTTATCTATTTCAGAAATCACAGATAATTTATCAGCACACCAGGTAGGTTCAAAGAGCTTTGCCTTTGGTGGGTCGCCAGTAATTCTATGGACGACAGTTTTCTCATCAATAGTATCGAGGGCTTTTAAGACCAAGTCTACATACTCATCTCTTGATAAAATTTTGAAATTTTTACTTTTATATAATTCATATATAGGCGAGTCTTTTAATATATATAAGTTGTGAAACTTTACACCAAAGGGTGCCAGATCTCTTATATAAGTTATTGTATTTTCAAAATCTTTTTCATCTTCAAAGGGAAGACCAAAGATAGCGTGAATTAAAAATAAAATATTGGCATCTTGTAACTTTTTTATAGTTTCATCAAAAATCTTATGGGAGTAGCCACGATTAATGACTTTAATTGTGTCTTCACTTACTGTTTGCATACCAAGTTCCAACCACAAGGTCTTCTTCTTGGAGATTTCCTTTAAATATTCTATTTTTTCATCATCAAGACAGTCGCATCTAGTTGCAATAGAAATACCCTTTATGTCATCTCGGTCGGCGATTTTATCATATATTTCCCTTAAAGACTCAAGAGAACCATAAGTATTGGTAAAATTCTGAAAGTAGGCAATGTAGTTTTCTGCCTTCCATTTGTTTTTTAGAAATTCTTTTTGCGATTCAATTTGCTCATCAAGGCTTAAATATTTTGATCCAGCAAATTCTCCACTGCCATCATCAGAACAAAATATGCAACCAATTTCAGATAGAGTCCCATCCCTATTGGGACAAGAAAAACCACCATCAAGAGATAGCTTTACGGTCTTGCCGCCATAATATTCTTTAAAAAAATCATTAAAAGATAAAAATCTTCTCATACAAATCACCAAACTCATTATATATTTAATTAAAAATTATTTCTATGCCTGTGAAATTGAAAAAAATACTATATAATAGAATAGGAATTGAGGTTTTTTAATGGACTTAAAATTTAAAAACTATTTAATTTTAGCAGAAGAATTTTTAATAGATGAGGATTACGATAAGGCGGAAGACCTTTTGTTGAAATCGATTAACTTCACATCTGATAAGGATCTTGATGAAAGAATTTCTGTATACTTTGAGTTAGCTGATATCTACCTTAAAAAAGAAAATTACAAAGAAGCTAAAATTTACTTTCAAAAAATTTTAGACTTAAAGGAAATGCCTGGAGCTTATTATGGTCTTGCCATTAGTAATGACTTTGAAGGTATAGACATAGGCTACTCCATAAAAAATTATAAAAGGGCAATTGATTTGGATCCTGATTATGACAGGGCCCATTATTATCTGGCTCATGCCTATGACAAGCTTGGTGAAAGTAAACTTGCCATAGAGGAATTTGAGAAGGTTATTGAATTAGATGAGCATGACTTTGTTGCTTATAACGACTTGGGCTCTATCTATGAAGTTCTAAATGAAAATGAAGAAGCAGAAAGATATGTAAAAAAATCTTTGGATATAAAACCCGACTATGGAAGGGCCCTATATAATATGGGAGTCCTGTGTAAGAAGAAGGGAGACAATAAGTTGGCATTTAAATACTATTATGATGCCATAGGAAAATTTGAAGATCCTTTTTTATTTTTAAATATGTCTGCAATTTATATCGAAGAAAAAGATTATGATGCTGCTATAAAAATTTTAAATAGGGGACTTATAGATTTTCCAAAATCTGTAAATCTCCACTACAATAAAGCCTGCTCCTTCCACTTGCTTGGAAGAGATGACTGGGCAAAAGAAGAAATTATTAAGGCAATAGAAATAAATGAAGATGCCTATGATTGGGCATTAAAAGACGATGACTTAAGTGAGATAGTAAAGGAGTTAAAATGATAATTATAAAAACTGAAGATGAAATCAAAAAAATGCAAGTAGCAGGCAAGGTCTTATCAGATGTTCACCACAAGCTTAGAGATTTTATTAAGCCAGGTGTTAAAACAATTGAAATCGATAGGTTTGTAGAAAATTATTTAAAGGAAAGAGGAGCTTATCCTGAGCAAAAGGGTTACGAAGGCTACCCTTATTCAATTTGTGCATCTGTTAATGATGAGATTTGCCACGGCTTTCCAACGGAATATGTTTTAAAAGATGGAGACATAATAACTGTTGACATGGTAGTAAATGTTGATGGATGGCTAGCTGATTCAGCTTGGTCCTATGAAGTAGGTACAGTTTCTCCCGAAGCAAAAAAACTTTTAGAGGTAACTCGCGAATCCATGTACAAGGGAATTGAAAAGGCCGTAATTGGAAATAGACTTGGAGATATTGGAGCTGCAGTCCAAAAACACGCTGAAGAAAATGGTTACTCTGTAGTAAGAGAATTTGTTGGCCATGGTATTGGTCAAGAAATGCACGAAGACCCACAAGTTCTTCACTACGGAACAGCTGGTCGTGGCTTAAGACTTCAAGAGGGAATGGTATTTACTATCGAACCAATGATAAATATGGGCAAAAAGGAACTTACTATTGATGACAATGGCTGGACAGCAAGGACTAAAGATGGATCTTTATCTGCACAATATGAACACCAAATTGCAATCACTAAGGACGGACCAATAATAATTACAGACCAAGGTGACTGTTAATAAATGAGGGAAGTCAATTTACTAAGGGGAAATATTTTTTCTGCCCTATTAAAAATGGCTTTGCCGTTAATGGGAACGGCCTTTGTTCAAATGGCCTATTCTCTTGTAGACTTAATGTGGTTGGGACGACTCTCTACAGAAGCAGTAGCTGCTGTGGGAGCCTGTTCCTTTTTAGTTTGGATTGCCCAGGCCATAACTCTTGTTGCCAAGACTGGAGTTTCTGTTGGCTTGTCTCAGTCCTATGGTAGAAATGATGATGAGTCATCTAAGAAAGTTTGGCTTGCAGGCTTTGGATTAAACTTAATCTTATGTATAGGCTTAAGTATCCTATACATAAGCATGAGAAATGAAATTATTGGATTTTATAGGCTAGAAGAATCAGTTCATACTATGGCAGTTGATTATTTATTAATTGTCAGTGGTGGACTTATATTTACTTTTTTAAATCCAATTTTATCTTCGGCATTTTTTGCCAAGGGAAATTCAATTACTACCTTTAAGATTTCAATTATTTCTTTAGTTATAAATCTTATCCTAGATCCATTTTTAATTTTTGGAATAGGGATTTTTCCTCAAATGGGAATTAAGGGAGCAGCCCTTGCAACGGTCCTTGCTCAAATGATATCAAGTCTTTTATATCTTTATGTTGGAATAGAGACAAGGGAAATATTTGTGAGGACAAATTACCTTAAGATTCCAGAAGGATCTTACTATAAATCAATTTTAAATTTGGGACTTCCAGCAGCCCTCCAGTCCCTAATTCATGCTTCAGTGAGTATGATATTAAATAGGTATATAGCAAGCTTTGGAGCTCTTTACATTGCGGTATATTCCATTGGTTCACAAATTGAATCTATATCATGGATGACTGCTGATGGTTTTTCTGTTGCCTTTTCTGCCTTCTTTGGTCAAAACTTTGGGGCCAAAAATTATGAAAGACTTCATGATGGAAGACGTGAGGCGATGAAAATTGTAAATATTATTGGGATTTTTGCAACAGTTCTCTTATTTTTCTTTGCAGAAAACTTATTTAGGCTCTTTATTCCTAAAGACCCTGATGCAATTGTGGCTGGCATTGATTACTTAAAAATTTTAGCCTTCTCACAATATTTTATGGCCTTAGAAATTGGGACAACGGGGATGCTAAATGGACTAGGACTTACAAGATACCCTGCCATAAATGCCATGGTATTAAATGTTTCTAGGATACCTATGGCTCTTCTATTTATGCCGATATTTCAGGTAAATGGAATTTGGATTGCTATGAGCTTATCATCTGTGCTAAAGGGAATATTTTTGACTATTATATATTATTATTTGCGAAAAAAGACACAAGGTTTTAGAATTAATATGAAGACCTACGTATGAAAGGAGATAAAATGTTAAAACAATTTGAAAAACCTGCAAGAGGAGAAAAAATTGCAGTATTAAAAACTAATAAAGGCGATATAAAAATTAGATTATTTGAAGAAGCAGCACCACTTGCTGTTGAAAACTTCATTTCACTTATAGAAGATAAATACTATGATGGAATAATCTTCCACAGAGTTATTGAAAACTTTATGATCCAAGGGGGAGACCCATCTGGAACAGGTCGTGGAGGAGAAAGTAAGTGGAATAAACCTTTTAAGGATGAGTTTGACCTAAACTTTAGAAACTTTAGGGGAGCTCTCTCAATGGCTAATGCTGGTCCAAATACAAATGGATCTCAATTTTTTATAGTCCAAGGAGACAAACTTTCTGATGACATACTTTCACAAATGAAGGATGCAGGAGCAGAAAATGGTTATCCAGAAGAAATTGTGAAGGCCTATGAAGAAAAGGGTGGAGCTTTTTGGCTTGATGGCAAGCACTCTGTATTTGGCCAAGTCTTCGAAGGAATGGATGTAGTTGATGACATTGCAAAGACAAGAGTTGGCTTTATGGATAAGCCAGTAAACGACATTGTAATTGAAGAAGCAATTGTAGAAGAGTACAAAGGATAATATAATGCATCAGTATAGAGGAAGAATGATTTTACACACTGGTTCAATGTTCTCTGGAAAAACTAGCTCTCTTGAAAAGGACCTAAAGAGGTTCTCTATTGCAAATTACAAGGTAGTTGCCTTTAAACCTCTAATAGACAAGAGATATGCTAAGAATGAAATTGTCACACATGACAAGATTTCTCTAGAGGCTGTTGAAGTAGAATCGATAAATGAAATTGTAGCCTATGCAGAAAAGAACTCTCCACAAGTTATTGGAATAGATGAAGTACAATTTTTATGCGACTCACCTGAAATTGTTCTAGAAAATTTGGAAAAAATTCTTGCTATGGGAATCACTATTGTCCTTGCAGGCCTTGATATGGACTACATGGCCCATCCCTTTGAAATAGTAAAGGAACTTATGCCTAAGGTTGATTACCTAAACAAACACCATGCAGTTTGCAGGAAATGTGGAACAGATGCCTGGGTCTCTCACAGAAAAATAAAGAGTGACAAGAGAGTAGAACTTGGGGCAGTGGAAGAATATGAACCACTTTGCAGAAGATGCTACAGAGAAGCCATAGAAGAAGATAAGATAAAAGAAAATCAAGAAAAATTTTTATAAGATATTGACAACCTCTAATCATTTGATTAAAATATAAGTAAATGATTAGAGGTGATTTTTTTTGACTCCAAGAGAAAAAGAAATTATAAATCTTTTGAAGAAAAATCCTGGTATGTCTCAGCAAGAGATTGCTGATGAATTAAATATCACAAGGTCGGGGGTTTCCACTCACATAAATAACTTGATGGCTTCAGGCTATATATTGGGGAGGGGCTACATCTTAAGAGAAGATACCTATGTTGCAATACTTGGTGGATGCAATATGGATATAACAGGCTCAACCTTTGATAACTTGAAAGAAAGAGACTCAAATCCAGGAAAAATTGAATATTCTAGCGGTGGCGTTGGAAGAAATATTTGCGAAAACCTAGCGAGACTTGGAGTTAATACAAGTCTTCTATCAGTAGTGGGAAGAGACGATGCTGGTAAAAATATTTTGACAGAGCTTAACAGGATAAATGTTGACAGTTCAAGAGTATTAATAGCTGATGGTATCACTCCTCACTATCTTGCAATTCTTGACGAAACAAGAGACATGTACGTGGCAATCTCTGACATGGATCTTATAAAGAACATTGACAAAGATTATGTAGAGAAGAATAGAAAAATTATTGAGAATGCAGAGTTCACAATAATGGATACGAATCTTGAAGAAGAGACTCTCGATTATGTCCTAAAAAATCTAAAGGGGAAATTTTTAATTGACGGTGTTTCAACTAAAAAGGTCATGAAGATAAAGAATCTATTAGATAAGATTCACTTCTTAAAGGTAAATATTTATGAAGCTCAGGCCCTAGCTGGTTTAGAAACTGATAATATTGATAGGCTTGGAGAAGACTTAATAAAAAAAGGCTTAGAGAGTCTAGTCATAACAGCTGGTGGTCATGGATCATATTATTTTGAAAAAGATTTTAAGATGATGAGAAAGCCAAGAGAAGTTATGATAGAAAGTGCAAGTGGAGCAGGGGATGCCTTTATGGCAGGTTATGCCTATGGACTCTACAATGGTTTAGAAATTGAAGAAAGAATGGCATCTGCAGAAGCTGCAGCGAGAATAACCCTTATGAGTGCTGAATCCTGTTCAAAGGATATGAATGAAAATAATTTAAAAGGAGAAATTTATGATTAACAACGAAATGCTAAAAAAATATGTTGAGTACAGTGACGAAGTTAAAAAAGCAATGGAAGAAGGTAAGCCTGTAGTAGCTCTTGAATCTACAATTATTTCTCATGGAATGCCTTACCCACAAAATATTGAAACAGCAAAGGCTTGTGAAGAAATTATTAGAGAAAATGGGGCTGTTCCTGCAACAACTGCAATAATCGGCGGAAAAATTAAAATTGGTCTAAGCGAAGAAGAATTAGAATTTATGGCAACTTCTAAGGACATAATAAAGGCATCAAGAAGAGACTTTGCCTACATCGTCTCTCGCGGACTTAATGGTGCTACAACAGTTGCATCAACAATTATTGCATCAAGACTTGCTGGTATCAAAATCTTTGTTACTGGCGGACTTGGTGGAGTTCACAGACACGCTGAAACAACTTTTGACATTTCAAGAGACCTTGAAGAACTTGCATCAAATGACATTATGATTGTTTGTGCAGGCTGTAAATCAATCCTTGATATTGGACTTACTCTTGAATACCTTGAAACAAAGGGGGTACCAGTATTTGGTTACCAAACAGACCACATGCCAGCCTTCTTTACTAGAAAATCTGAATTTAAGGTTGACTACAATATCAAGACTCCTCAAGAAGCAGCCGAAGCAGCTAAGGCTCAATGGGAGCTTGGCCTAACTGGAGGAATTCTTCTTACAAATCCAATCCCAGAAGAAGATTCAATGGATGAAGACAAAATCAATAAGGCAATTGAGGCAGCTCTTGTTGAAGCTGAAGAAAAGGGAATCCACGGAAAAGAAACAACTCCATTCCTATTAACTAAGGTTCTTGAAGTAACTGAAGGAAAGTCGCTTGAAGCTAACATTGCCCTTGTTAAGAACAATGCAAGATTAGGTGCTGAAGTTGCAAAATACCTCTACTAATTCAAAAAAAGTTTCTGAATCAAAGGTAGTCTTCACTTATGGTGTAATGCCAACAGACCTAAATACTGGAGGCACGCTTTACGGACCGAGACTCTTTGAGATTGCAGACCACAGCTCTGGAACTTGTGCCATAAGACACACTAGGGGAAGGGTTGCTACAATTTCATGTGACAGCTTAAGCTTTCTCAAGCCAATAAACCAAGGTGACTTCTTAACTGCTACAACTTTTATATCTGGTATCGGAAACACTTCTGTAGAAGTTTTTACGAAGTTTACCAAGGAAGCTCCCATGACAGGTGAAACTGAACTTGCAGCCTTTTGCTTCTTAACTTTTAAGTGCAAGGGAACTGAGCCAGGTAAGATTCCTGCAATTATTGGAGAAAGTCTTGAAGAGAAAAAAATTATTGAGGGCTACGAAGCAAGACGTCAAATAAATAAAATTAGACAACAAAATAATAAAGATTTAAAAGAAATCCTGAAATAAAATAAAGCTGTAAGTATATTGATGTGTGCACATCATACTTACAGCTTTTGTTTTTATATAATTTAATTTTTTATAAATCTTTAATCTAAACTTATTGATGAAAAAAGTTCTTTTGTATATTCATTTCTATCTGGTGATTTTAGATCTTCTGTCTTAAATAGGTCAACTAATTCTCCGTTGTATAAAACCCCAATCCTATCACATAGGTAGGAAATTACATTTAAATCGTGAGAAATAAATAGGCAGGTGAAGTTGTACTCTTCTTGCAAAGACTTTATTAAATTTAAAATCTGTGCTTGAATACTGACATCTAGTGCAGAGACACCTTCATCTATAATCAAAAACTCTGGATCAATAATTAATGCTTGGCCTATGGCAATTCTTTGCTTTTGACCACCAGATAAACTTCTAGGATATTGGGCGAGAATATCTTCTTCCAATTCTATATCACTTAAAATTTTTGAAACTTTTTCATTTTTTTCTTCCTCACTATACAAGTTGTGAATATTTAAAATTTCTTTTAAAGAAAATCCAATAGTCTTTTTTGGATTTAAGGCTGAGTAGGGATTTTGAAAAACAACCTGAAGTTTTTTTCGATAATTAAAGAGTTCTTCCTTTGAAAACTCAGAGACATCCTTTCCCTTAAAGTAAACCTTGCCTTCACTTTCTTTCACAAGTCTTAAAATAATATTGGCAAGGGTTGTTTTACCAGATCCACTTTCTCCAACAAGACCAAATATTTCTCCCTTATTAATTGTGAGATTTATATTCTTAAGGGCTCTATTTTCTTTTTTCTTAAAGAGTAGTGAAGAAGATTTATAAACTTTTCCAACATTTTCAATTTTTAATATTTCTTCCATTTTCATCTCCAAACAAATGACAAGAAACCTTGTGTCCATTAAAGTCTATAGTTTCTGGGAATTTTTCCTTACAAATATTCATGGCGTGGTCACACCTGTCCCAGAAAGGACAGCCTTCATTGCTCCTATTTTTAAGAGCAGGAACCTTACCTCTTATGTTATAAAGCTTCTGGCCTCTTTTCTTGTATGAAGGCACGGCCTTAACAAGGGCTTTTGTATAAGGGTGCATAGGGTTCTTTGTAAGTTCCTCAGTAGGGGCAGACTCAACGATGCGACCAGCATACATAACCAAGACTCTTTTTGAAATTCTCTCA
The DNA here is from genome assembly GCF_001815405.1 of Peptoniphilus sp. HMSC075B08. NCBI lineage: Bacteria > Bacillati > Bacillota > Tissierellia > Tissierellales > Peptoniphilaceae > Peptoniphilus > Peptoniphilus sp. HMSC075B08. The sequence goes on from NZ_KV820452.1 coordinate 84,363, forward strand.
ATTAAATTTAAATCATGAGATATAAAGAGAATTGCTCCATTATAAAGCTTTCCTATGTCCTTAAAAAGTTCTATTATCTGCTTGCCAATATTGGCATCAAGAGCAGTAGTTGGTTCATCGGCAATTAGTACATAGGGGTTGGCAATTAAACTCATAGCAATTACAATCCTTTGTTGCATTCCACCAGAAAGTTCGTGAGGATATTTGTTATAAACAGCTTCTGTATCTCTTAAGCCACACTTGGCCATAGTTTCTAAAACAATTTTTTTATTTTTTTCCTTAGGAAAGTCATAGTGAATTTTTAAGATTTCTTCTATTTGTTTTCCAACTTTTTGTAGGGGGTTTAAGGCAGAACCAGGCTCTTGAAATATTGTTGAGATAGACCTGGACCTGTACTTAGACCATTCTTCTTCAGACATATTTAATACTTCTCTGCCTTTGAGTTTACATGATCCAGATACTATATGGGCATCAAGGCTTTGAATCCCCAAAACAGTTTGAGTTGCCACTGTTTTTCCACAACCACTTTCTCCAACAAGACCAACAAAGTCCTTTTCATAGAGGTCAAAAGAAATATGATTTACTGCGTTTTTTAATTCGCCATTTAATTCAAAGGCAACGGTCAGGTCCTTAACTTCTAATAATTTATTCATCCTTTTTTCTCCTCTAATCTCTTATTCCTAAAGTTTTCTCCATATAGGGTAAATCCAAGAACTAATAGGGAAAGATTTACACCTGAGAACACGAAGTACCAAGGTGCTTGGTTGAAATAAGCTTGTGATTCCTTTAGCATTCTTCCCCAAGAAGGGTGAGGAGGGCGAACTCCAAGACCTAAATAGGAAAGTCCAGCTTCAGATAAAATAGCAGCAGATATTGATAAAATAATTGCCACCATAAGTTGATTTTTTATATTTGGAAAAATATGATTTTTTGCAATATAAAGAGGACTTCCACCCTTAACTATGGCTGACTTAACAAAGACAGCTTCCTTTACTTGCAAGAATCCACTACGGACAACTCTTGCAAAATAGGGAATAGACATAGTTCCTATGGCAATTATAGTATTCATAACTCCTGCTCCAAAAACAAAGACAAGCATCATGGCAAATAAGATTCCTGGGAAGGCCATTAGAGAATCTATAAATCTCATTAGGACTTCATCTACATTGCCTCCAAAATATCCTGCAGCCCCTCCAATAATTGAGCCAAAGATTAGGGCAAAAAATACAGTTCCAAAAGAAAGCATTATAGTAATTTTTGTTCCTTCCATTATCCTTGATAAGATATCACGGCCCATATTGTCAGTCCCAAATAGATGACTAAGAGAAGGCGCAAGGAATTTATTGCTTGTCACAACTTCATTGGGATCATAGGGAGTCCAAAAGATTGAAATTATAAAAATTAATAGGTAAAAAATTAAGATTGCCTTTCCAATTTTTATTGATAATTTATTTTCTCTTAACATATTAACCTCTTATTCTTGGGTCCACAATTCTGTAAAGAATGTCTATAATTAAGTTTATGATTATAACCATAAATGCAACAGCAAAAACAACTGATTGGATAAGGGGAAAGTCCCTAGAAGAAATAGATTGGACAATAAGTGATCCAATACCTGGCAGTGAAAAGACATTTTCCACAACTAGGCTTCCTCCAATACTTGAAGTAATACTAATGCCAATAATTGTTATAACAGGTACAAGTGCATTTCTAAGTACGTGCTTATATAAGATATCCTTTAAGAGAAGTCCCTTCATCCTGGCAGTCCTTACATAGTCCTTGTTAATCTCATCTAAGATTGCAGATTGCATATATCTTATTATTGTCGCAATATTTGGTATTGCAATGGCAAGAGATGGAAGGAAAAAATTGTAGAGCTTTTGGAAAAAATTTCCACTCATTGCGTTGTAAGATAAGGTCTTAAACCAACCTAGCTTAACAGCAAAAAGATAAATCAATAAAAAGGCAAGCCAAAAAGATGGAATAGAAATTCCAAGTTGGGTAATTGCAGTTATTATTGACGCATACCATTTGTCTGATTTTGCTGTAATTTGAATTGATAAGGGTATGGCAATTATAAGTGAAAGGAACAAGGAAAAAAACGTCAAATATAGGGTTACTGGTAATTTCTTAAAAAAAAGATCCTTAACAGGAACTTGATATTTTAAAGAAGTGCCCATATTTAATTTTAGTATGTCCTTAATCCAATTTGCATATCTTACTAATATAGGTTTATCAAGTCCCAGCTCTCTTTCAAGAGCTAGAACTTGAGCTTCATCCGCTTCTGTTCCTAAAATTATCTCTGCTGGATTTCCAGGTAGGACTTGGAAGACAAAGAAAATTATTAGACTTACAAAAAACAATGTAAGAAAAAGGGATATAAGCTTTTTAATAATCATTTTACTCATTTTTCTAATTTTACATCCTCAAGATTTAATTTTTGAATAGGGTATTGGTTTAAACCAGTTAAGCCCTTTCTAAGTGCTTGATTGTTTGCTGGGTCTGCTATAAATACAGATGCAGCATCTTTTGCAAGAACTTTTTGTGCATCCTTGATACTTTGAATTTCTTCTTCTTTAGTAGTAGCTTTTTCTGCTTTTGAAATAGCTTGGTCAAATTCAGATGACTTAAAGTTTATATAGTTCTTTGGATTTTCTGAAGTATATCTGCCAAGAATTTGAATTGGATCAAGATAACCTATAAATCCAACAACTGTTGCTTCGTAGTCTCTATCCTTGTAGACCTTAGTTAGCCACGTTGAAAATTCAATTGGGTCGATAGTAGTTTCAACTCCAACCTTATGAAGTTGTGCTTGGATAAGTTCAGTTGTATTCATGTGGTACTCGTAATCACTTGGAACAGTTAGTTTAAATGAAAGACCATTTTCGTAGCCAGCTTCTTTTAAAAGTTCCTTTGCCTTTTCAGGATCGTATGGATAATATTCTCCAAGATCTTCAAAGTATTCTTTTAGGGCTGGTGAGAAAGATGAAAATAGTTTAGTAGCCTTACCTTCAGCTACTGTGTTAATAATTTCATCCCTATCAATTGCATAGTTAAGTGCCAGTCTTACATTTTTATCTTGGAAGGCCTTGAGGTCATTGTTTAATCCCATAACTTGTACTAGATTTTGTGGAAAACTATTAATGTTACAAGCATCTTCAAGCTGACTAGCTTCTTCAGAACTAATACGGTCTGCTAGATCTAAGTCATTATTTTTTAGAGCCATAATCATAGTTTGTCTGTCAGCTATTTTTATAACCTCAACATTTTCAAAGTGAGCTATGTGGTCTTTGTCGTGGTAGTCTTCAAACTTTTTAAGTCTTAGACCTTCGCCAGGAGTGTAGGACTCAAACATATAAGGACCAGTTCCAATTGGCTTTGTTCCATTATATTTATAATCTTTTTCTACAATTGGTCTTAAAGTTAAATAGATAAAACCATTTTGTCTTTCCTTTAAATGAACCCTTACGTGATAGTCATCTACTAAGTCAATCTTTTCAATAATTGCAAACTTAGATGATTGGGGTTCCTTTGATGTCAAACCTGCCATTGCGTCATAAGTGTATAAAACATCTTCTGCGCTAAACTCCTTACCGTCGTGGAAATATACATCCTTCTTTAACTTAAAGTCATAGGTTTTTCCGTCTTCTGAGACAGAATAACTCTCTGCTAAATCAGGAATCAAATTTCCTTCTGTGTCTACGTCAAATAATCCGTCAAAAACTTGGTCCATAATTGTTTCAGTGTCACCTGCTGTCATTTTAAATGGATCAAGCGAATCAATGTCTGTAGACATTGCTACTCTTAGTGTGTTTTCTTCACCCTTCTTATCACTATCTCCTGCCTTGTTGCCATTAGAGCAAGATGCTAGAAGTAGTACACCTAGAAAAAGAGTCAAGACTAAAGTAATCTTTTTCATGATTCCTCCTAAAATATTATATTTGCGGCTTTCCGCGATTAAAATATAACATATAATTTATTTAATTTCCATGTAATAGAAGTAAAATCTTTTAGAGATTTTGAAATTACCAATAATAAAAAATTTTGGGGATAAAAAGAAAATATTATTCATGTTATAATAACTATTATGATAATAGGAATATGCACTTGCGAAATTTATATTTTTAATGCAAACTCTTTAAAGTCAAAGAGGTCTGTAGTTAAAAGTATTATTGAAAAGTCAAAGAACAGATTTAATATTTCAATTGCCGAAGTAGGGGAAAATGATAAGTGGCAAAAATCTATCATTGCCTTCTCAACTATTTCTAATGATCAAAGACTTGTTGAGGAAACTATTGAAAAAGTTATAAACTTTTTTGACTCCTATAGTGAAATTGAAATTATAAATATTAAGAGAGAAATATTATAAAAGTAAGGGGAATAAAGATGAAAGGAATCTTAAGTCACGAAGAGGCAGACAAGTGCCTCGATGTCTTAGAAGAAACTTATCCAGATGCCAAGTGCGAACTTGAACACACTAGTCCCTTTGAGCTTTTAGTTGCAACTATCCTATCAGCTCAATGTACTGATGTGAGAGTCAACAAGGTTACTGGAGAAATGTTTAAAAAATATAATAAGCCAGAAGACTTTGCCAATATGGATATAAAAATCTTAGAAGGTCTTGTAAAAGAATGTGGCCTATATAGGAACAAGGCTAAGAATATAAAAGCATCTTCAAATGTAATATTGGAAGAATTTAATGGAGAAGTTCCAGAAACCATTAAGGACCTAATGAAGTTACCAGGGGTTGGAAAGAAGACAGCCAATGTCGTTGCTTCAACTTGCTTTGGAGTGCCTGCTATAGCTGTGGACACTCATGTATTTAGGGTTTCAAATAGGATAGGATTTGTAAATGAAAACAATGTAGAGAAAACAGAAAAGGCTCTGCAAAATAAAATTGATAAAGATAGGTGGACCAAGGCCCATCATTTATTTATATTTCATGGAAGAAGATGCTGCACTGCAAGAAGTCCAAAGTGCCAAGAGTGCACTATCAAAGACTTTTGTAGGTATTATGAGGGGTAATAACTTAAATGAATACTTTAAGGAATAAATTTTTTAATATAAATAAAAAAGTTCTTATTGGGCTTGCTATCTTTTTAATGCTATTTTTTATTTCTATAATGTATTTTACTAGTGAGTCCTTAAATAAGGGCATATACAGGGGAATAAGGGTAGAAGATGTTGATGTATCTAACCTATCTAAAGAAGAAGCTATTAAGAAAGTAAAAATTGCTACTGATGAAAAGATAAAAAATAAAAATATAGATTTTTATTATGGAGATAAAGAGCTTCCTATTCCGCTTAGAGACTTTGGATATAGCCTAAATATAGAAGAGGCTGTTAATAGGGCCTATGACCTAGGAAGAAGTAAGGGACTTGTTAATAATTATTTGGATATTTTATCTAGTTTAATTTTTAAGAGTAATATTATGGCTGATTCAAACTTTGACGATCTTAAAAAGGATGCAGTCCTTACAAATCTTGCAAGAGAAATCCATAAAAAACCTTTGGATGCCCATCCAATTTTCAATGAAGATGGAACAATAAGTATAGCAAAATCTGAAACTGGTAGGTATCTGGACTTAACGGAAGCAAAAGAACTCTTAAATCAAGACATGCTTCATAAAGAAAAGATTGAACTTCCAGTTTACGATACAGATCCAAAAATCACATCAAGTTATTATGAGGGAATAGACAAAATTTTAGGAGATTTTAATACAGATTACTCATCTTCAATAAAAAATAGGAAAGAAAACATAAAAATTGCATCCGAAAAATTTAATAATATGAAACTAAAGCCAGGCCAAGAAATTTCCTTCAATGATACTGTTGGTGAAATAAGTGAGGAAACTGGTTTTAAAAATGCCACAGTTATTGTTGGTGGAGAATATGAAGATGGAATTGGCGGAGGTATATGCCAAGTTTCAACAACATTGTATAATTCACTTATTTTATCTGACCTTGAAATTGTAGAAAGACACAATCACTCTAGACCAATTAACTATGTTGATCTTGGGACTGATGCTGCAGTAGCAAGAGGCTACAAAGATCTAAAATTTAAAAATAATACAAATAATCCTATTATAATATTATCAGAAGCAAATGGAGAAAAATTAGATTTTAAAGTTTTGGGAAATTCTGCTGACAGAGATTATGAAGTAAAGATTATTCCTGAAAGGCTTGGAGTAGTAAGTCCTGATGTCAAGACAACTTATTCTGATTCTATACCAGAAGGAGAAACAATGGTAAAGGAAAGTGGTAAAAGAGGTTATTCCTACAAGACTTATAAAGAAATTATTAAAAATGGTGAGGTCTTAGAAAAATCAGAAATTTCAAAATCTTACTACGTTCCAAAGAGCAAGGTCTTAGTAGTTGGAACAGGAACTTCTTCTAAAAATAATGATGATGATAATGATAAAGACAACAATAAAAGTAAGAATAGCAAGAAGTCAAAGGATTCAAAGAAATCTTAAGATAAAAAGAAGGGATAATAAAAATTAATAAGGGCTTAGGCTCTTATTTTTTTGTAAGTTTTAATGATATACTTATACAAAAGGAGGTCTATATGAATAAGACAATACTTATTAGAACTATAAAAACAGCTTTGGCATCTCTTTTAGCAATAATTGTTGCTCAAGAACTTTCTCTTGAATATGCATCTGCTGCAGGAATAATTGCAATATTAAATATATTTGAAACTAGAAAGGCAACTATTGAAGGAGGACTTAAAAGAACTCTATCAGCTGTAATAGCCATTGTCATAGGTGGACTTGCTTTTGAGAAATTGGGTTATGCAACATGGGTTTTTGGACTTTACTTATTAATATTTGTACCAGTGTCCTTTCTTTTAAAAATTGAATTAGGTCTTGGACCATCAAGTGTAATTGTTACACACTTGCTAGCCTTTGGAGAAATAAATTCTTCAATTATTTTAAATGAGATGGCTCTTGTTTTTATAGGAACAGGCTTTGCAATGCTTACTAACTTTTACGCACCAAATAGTCAAGACCAGCTAAATTCTTTAGTGGCAAGTATTGATGAAGATATGAAAGCTATCTTAAATATGTTCGGTAAATCCCTAGTGGAAAATTTAGATGTAAAACTTTATGAAGACAAGATCTCAGTGTTGGAAAAGGACATAAAGAAGGCAGTAGATCTTGCAGTAATTGAAAATGATAATATGATAGAAAATAGTAGAGAAATGCTTTACAACCTTCATCTAAGAGAAAGGGAAATGAACCTCTTGGAAGATATGTATTATGATTTAAAAACTATTCCACCAGAATATTCTGATGGCAAATATATCTCAGATATCTTGATTAAAACATCTGAGAACCTAACAGAAGATGGAGACATGATAAAAGTTAAGAAGAGAATAGATTACTTAAAGGATCACTTCCACATGATGAAGCTTCCTAAAGACCATGAAGAGTTTGCAATTCGTTCAGCTGTATTTCAAGTTTTTAGAAGCTTAGATCAGTTTATAGAAATAAGTAATTATATTAACAACAAGCCAAAATATTAAAAATGCAGATTAGCTTTTACGTATTATAAGACTTGGATTTGTGATAAAATAAGCCTATGGGAATATTTGATATATTTAAGAAAAAGAAGTCGATATATAAAATACTTTTAGAGAATAATTTTGATTTAGAAAAACTTTCTAATATTAAAGATTTAAAATTATCTGATGGATCTTATGAACTCAGTATTTTAAAGGGAGAAGAAAAAATAAATCATATAAAGACTAGAGAGTTAAACAAGGCTCTTGATGATTATTATCTTAGAGATGCTAAGGCAATAGAAGAATTCGAAAATTTTTTTAAGGATAAAAGAGCCTTAGAAGCTGAGAGAAATTTCTTGACTTTTTTACTTCAAAAAATAGAATTTGATGAAAGCAAGTTAATTGGTCTTTCAATTTTACTAATGAGAGATTCCAGAAATGAAGAGTGCGTGAAATTTGGAATGCTCATGACTAAGTATTACAATCTTAGGGAAGTAAGAAGGGCCTATGAAATATTTTTAAACTTATTAAAACATCCAGCCTTTATTTATTATGGTATAGATGTTTTAAAAGATATAGATTATGGAATTATTGACGATTTGTATGAAGGCATGACAGAGATTGGAAGAGAAATAATAGAGGAGAAGGCATGGAATTAGGAAAAATACAAAAATTGACAGTTGCGTCAAAAAAAGACGGCAGAGTAAGTTTAAAAGATGAAGATGGTGAGAGAATCTTTCTTGCTAGAGGCGAGGGAGAAAATTTAAAAGTAGGAGAAGAAGTTGAGGCCTTTGTATATAACATTCACGAAGACTTTGAGGCAACTTTAAAAAGACCCTATGCTCAAGTTGGTGATTTAAAAAAATTAAAGGTTGTTGATAAAGCAAAAGTTGGTTACTTTGTAGACAATGGAATTGGCAAAGATATATTCTTGCCTTTTAAGGAATCTTTTGGCAGATTAACAGTTGGAGATGAATACCTTCTTTATCTTTACCACGACAAGAGTGATAGACTGGCCCTTACAATGAATATCAAGGATAAGCTAAGCACAGAAGGAAACTTTAAGGTAAACGACATTGTCAAGGGAACAATCTATAGCATAGGAAGGCCAGGAGCTTTTGTTGCTATAGATAACAAGTACGATGGAATGATTCCAATTGAAGAAATAAAGGGAATTTATAAAGTAGGAGAAGAAGTAGAGGCAAGAGTTCAAAGAATCCTTCAAACAGGTTTTATAACTTTGACCCTAAGAGAAAAAGCCTATAAGCAAATTGATGCTGATGCAGACTTAATTTTAGAATTACTTGAAGATAACAATGGAGTTCTAGAAATAGGAGATAAGTCAGACCCAGAGCTTATAAAAGATTTAACAGGACTTAGCAAGAAAGCCTACAAGAGAGCAGTAGGAAATCTTTATAAGAATAGAAAAATAAATATTTACGATACAAAAATAGAGTTGAAACATGGCAGAAAATAAATTTACAGGAGAAATTATAGACTTTGATTTCAAGGGACTTGGCATGACCAAGCTCAATGGAAGCCCAGTATTTTTAAATGGTGGGGTAATTGGTGATGAAGTAGAGTTTATAATTACCAAGAAAAAGAAAAACTTCTTTAAGGGAGAAATTTTAAAAATATTAGAAAGATCTAAGGACAGAGTGGAATCCCCCTGTCCTTATTTTAAAGATTGTGGTGGCTGTGACTTCCTCAATTATTCCGACGATAAAGAATTAGCTTGGAAGAAAGCAGATGTTAATAAGAATTTAAAAAAACTTGCTGGACTTGATTTAGAAGTAGAAGAAGTGATAGATTCTCCAGACAAACATCATTATAGAAATAATATGCAGTTTCAAGTTAGAGACGGTAAAATTGGACTTTTTGCAAAAAATTCTAGAGATATTGTTCCAATTAAAAAATGTATGATGCAAAAAGATTCTGCAAATGAAGTTCTTAAAATAATGTGGGGCTATAAAAAACTCAAAGACTTAAAGAGAATAGGAATTAGGACAAACTACAAGGGAGAGATTCTTTTAATACTTGTTAGCAAAAAGGGAAGAGTAGATATAAAAGATGTTTTAGGAGATTTAATAGATGCAGGAGTTAAGTCAATTTACCTAAACTACAATAAGGAAGATGGAAGGCACTACTCAAGAGAGTTCGAAAAAATTTATGGCGATGACACAATAGAAGAAAAACTCCATGGGATAAATTATAAAATTTCTCCAGAATCTTTCTTCCAAATCAATAGACCTGCAACAGAAAAATTATACAAGAAGGCAATAGACTATCTTGATCCAAAAAAAGATGATAAAATATTTGACCTATATTGTGGTGTTGGATCCATCTCACTTTCAGTTGCTAAGGAAGGTTCTGAAGTTATAGGCATAGAAATAGTTGAAAGTGCTGTCGATGATGCAAGAGAAAATGCAGAAAAAAATAACATCAAGGCTAGATTCGTGCATGGTCCAGCCGAAGAAAGCATAGAAAAACTTTGGGAAGAAGAAAAAATTTCTCCAAATAAAATTATAGTAGACCCACCAAGAAAGGGTTTAGATGAAAAATTAGTGAAATTTTTGAAAGAAAATCCAGTAGAAAGATTAGTCTATATATCCTGCAACCCAGCAACCCAAGCAAGAGATTTAAAGTCTTTAAAGGAAGTTTATAATGTAGAAAAAATTTCTTTAGTAAACTTATTTCCAAATACGGCACATGTGGAGACTATAGCGTTGATACAAAAGATGTAAATATAGAAATCCTGCATTTTAAGCAGTTTTATAAGCATTTTGTCTTCGATAAAGATGAAGAAGGATACGTCAAAAAGACTCAAAAAAATTACATGGACGTAAGAGTAGTTTTGCAACTGGTATGAGGAGACACAAAGAAAAATATAATAAGATAAAACCCATTTTATACTTTCTACAAGAGTAGCTTAAATAAGGCTGCTCTTTTTTATTTCAAAGAAAGGAGGTCAGAATGAATTTTGATTATTTTTATAATAGGCAATCTGAGATGTATAACTTCATTAGGTTACCTATGGTATTAATGGAAGATGAGATTTTTGAGAGCATTTCTATCGAAGCTAAAGTTTTGTATTCATATATGCTTAATCGAATGGGTCTTTCATATAAAAATGGTTGGATAGATGAAGATGGAAAAGTCTTTATTTACTACACAATTGAAAGTATAAAAGAGCAATTTAATTGTGCGAGTGAAAAAGCAAATAAATTAATAGCTGAACTTGATATTAAATCAGGAATAGGACTGATTGAAAAGAAAAGACAAGGACTGGGAAAGCCTAACAGAATTTATGTTAAAGACTTTATGAGCATATTTAATAATATGGGATTAAAAAATCAAGAAGTTCGAAAAACAAAATTCCAGAAGTTCGATAATCGAAATTCAAGAGATTCGAATATCGAAAGTCAAGATTTTCGAAAATCGGAAGGTAACTATAACAATATTAGTAATAATGAGTTAAGAAAGAATGATTTTAGTAAGGGACAAAAGCCTTATGGAATATATAAAAACATATTTTTGACTGATGAAGAATACAAGGACTTAACAAATGAGTTAGGAAGTAGAATTAGTGACTACATTGATAGGTTGTCGTCATATATGAAAGCAAATAACAGAGTGTATCAAGATTACAAGGCAACGATAATCAATTGGTATCTTAATGATCAGGCAAAAAACATTAATGATAATACAACAAGGAAAATGAATTACGATATAGGAGAGAGTTTATGAAGAACTTAAAAGATTTTGTATTAAGAGAAAATGATATTGAAAGAAATGGACATATTTATTGTAAGGTATGTGATAAAAGAGTCGATGGAGAATTACTTGACCTTGGCTTTACAAAGTTTATTCCCAGAATTAAATGTGAATGTGAAATAAAAAGAGATAAGGAAAATGAAGAAAGAGAAAGACTAATGAAAATATCATCGCTAAAAAGAGATTGTTTCTCATCGCCACTCCAACACCAATATAATTTTGAGAGATTCTTAAATGAAAAAGGTCAAGCTTACAAGGTTGCTTACAATTATGCTAAAAGTTTTGAACAAATGAAGGAAGACAATGTTGGACTTTTATTTCATGGAGATGTTGGCAGTGGAAAGACTTATCTTGCTTGTTCTATTGCAAATGAATTAATTGAAAGAGAACAAGTTAAAGTTAAGATTATGAATTTATCTCAGGTTATAAATCAAATACAAAAATCAGCATTTAAGCTAGATTCAAATGAAATTATAGATAACCTATCAAACATTCCGTTGTTAATTTTAGATGATCTTGGAATTGAAAGGGATACATCTTATGCAAGAGAACAAGTATATAACATTATAAACTCAAGATACTTAAAAGGTAGGCCGACAATTTTTACTACAAACTTATCATTGGAAATTATTCAAAATCCTAATATTGAACTTGAGTATCAGAGGATATATTCAAGAATACTTGAAATGACAATACCAGTTAAAGTTACGGGAGAAGATTTTAGAAGAAAAATCCATCAAGAGAAGTTAAGAAAATACAAAGAGTTACTTTTATATGGAGGTGGAATAGATGATTAATGAAGAAGTATCTAGGTCGAGTCTTAACCTTGAAGTAAGGCTTGCAAAAGCAACAAGTAAAGCAATTCTTGATGCCTTAAAGAAAGTTCACAAGCAAATAGAAGATCAAGGAGGCTTGAAAAATGTAATAAAAAATAATGGAGAAGAAGTAAAACTAAAAGATATGGTTAAAAAGGGACAGTTAGAAGAAATTAATCTAAAAGATCCTGAGTTAAAAGAATTAAAGAAAATTTTAAACAAACACGGAGTGAAGTTTTCTGTTATGAAAGATAAGGAAACTGGTAACCACTCTGTGTTTTTTCAATCTAAGGATATAAAAGTAATGGAACACGCCTTTAAAAAAGCAGTTAAGGCTTCTGAAAGAAAGGCCGATAGAAAAGATTCAATAACAAAGACTATAAATAAGTTTAAAGATATGGCTAAGGACACCATTAGTAAAGATAAAGTTAAAAATAAACATAAGGAGCAAAGCTTATGATAAGTAATTTAAAAACATTTGAAAATAAGAATTTTGGGAAACTCACTGTTATAGAAAAAGACGGTGAGTTTTTCTTTATAGCAAATGAAGTAGCAACTATGCTAGGATATGTCAATCCAAGAAAAGCTGTTTATGACCATGTAGATGAAGAAGATAAGGGTGTAACGAAATGGAACACCCCTGGAGGAATACAGAATATTTCAATAATTAACGAATCAGGATTGTATTCACTTATCCTTTCATCAAAACTACCACAAGCAAAAATCTTCAAAACTTGGGTAACTAGAGAAGTTTTACCGAGCATTAGAAAAAACGGAGGATATATAGCAAGTCAAGAAAAGAAAACTAATGAAGAGTTACTTGCAGATGCAATTCTTGTAGCCAATAGAATTATTGCCGAAAGAGAAGAAGAAATTGAAGAATTAAGACCAAAGGCAGACTATTATGACAAATTAGTAGATTATAACCTACTTACAAACTTTAGAAATACTGCCAAAGAGTTAGGAATACCACAAAATCAATTTATAAGTTTTCTAATGGATAAGGGATTAATTTACAGAGATAAGAAAAAGAAACTCTTACCTTATGCAGATAAGAACAAGGGATATTTTGAAGTAAAAGAATGGATTGATCCACTAGGTACACTTGTAGGAATACAAACATTAATAACACCAAAGGGAAGACACTACCTACTAATTTTATTAGATAGTGAAGGTTTCTACGATGAATAAGATATTAGAAGCCATTCTTTCTGATATTAAAAACTTAATTAAAATAGACAACCCAAAGAAATTTATATTATCAAACATTCCCTATTTATCCTTTTTCTACATTGGAAATATTTTTTCTAAGCACATCAATTCTTATGTAGGAGGAGATATTATTGATAGAATAATGGTGGGAATTTCTGACATAGGAACTTTATCTTATATACCAAGCCTTAATCCAAGGGACTTATTAGTAGGTATTTCAGTTGCTGCCATTGTTAAGCTAATAGTATATAGCAAAGGTAAAAACAAAAAGAAATATAGGCAAGGCAAGGAATATGGATCTGCAAGATGGGGAGAAAGTAAGGATATTGCTCCATACATTGACCCTAAGTTTGAAAACAATGTTCTTATAACTAATACCGAAAGACTAACAATGAACTCAAGACCTAAAAACCCTAAATATGCTAGAAATAAAAATGTATTAGTAATAGGTGGTTCTGGATCAGGTAAAACAAGATTTTATGTAAAGCCAAATCTAATGCAAATGCACTCTTCCTATGTAGTAACAGACCCTAAAGGCACGCTTGTGTTAGAGTGTGGGAAAATGCTTTATGAAAATGGATATGACATAAAGATATTAAACACAATAAACTTTAAAAAATCTATGAAATACAATCCATTTGCTTATTTGAGAAGTGAAAAAGATATTTTAAAGCTTGTCCAAACTATAATTGCTAACACCAAGGGAGATGGAGAAAAGGCAGGAGAAGATTTCTGGGTAAAGGCTGAGAAGCTATATTACACTGCCCTTATCGGTTATATCTATTATGAAGCACCAGAAGAAGAAAAGAACTTTAAGACACTTTTGGATATGATTGACGCAAGTGAGGTTAGAGAAGATGACGAAACCTATATGAACCCAATTGATAGGCTCTTTGAAGCTCTTGAAAAGAAAGACCCAAGTCATTTTGCAGTTAAGCAATATAAGAAATATAAGCTTGCAGCAGGAAAAACTGCTAAGTCAATTCTAATATCTTGTGGAGCAAGACTTGCACCTTTTGATATAAGAGAACTTAGAGAACTAATGAGCGAAGATGAATTAGAACTCGATAAAATTGGAGATAGGAAAACTGCCTTGTTCGTAATAATATCAGATACAGATGATACCTTTAACTTTGTAGTATCAATAATGTATTCTCAATTATTTAATCTACTATGTGATAAGGCAGATGATGTGTATGGTGGAAGACTTCCAGTTCATGTTAGATGTCTACTTGATGAGTTTGCAAATATCGGTTTGATTCCTAAATTTGAAAAATTGATTGCAACAATTCGTTCAAGAGAAATATCAGCAAGCATAATTCTGCAAGCACAATCTCAATTAAAAGCAATTTATAAAGACCATGCAGATACAATAGTTGGTAACTGTGACTCAACACTCTTTCTAGGAGGAAAAGAAAAAACAACAGTAAAAGAGTTATCAGAAACTTTAGGAAAAGAAACCATAGACCTATATAACACATCAGAAACAAGATCCAACCAAAAATCTTTTGGACTAAATTATCAAAAGACTGGTAAGGAACTTATGAGCCAAGATGAAATAACTGTAATGGATGGTGGTAAGTGTATATACCAGCTAAGAGGAGTAAGACCTTTCTTATCTGATAAATTCGATATTACAAAGCATAAGAATTACAAGTTGTTGGAAGATTATGATAAGAAAAACTTGTTTGATGTGGAAGAGTATTTAACAAATAGAGATAAAATAAAAATAAACAGGAACAGTTTGATTACAAGATTATGAATTAAGCCTAGGATAAAAATATTTTTGGTATAATATCTATATAAACCATGGAGGTAGGCATATGAGGTCTTATGAAAGTAAGGAAGAATTAAAAAATGAGATAAAGAAAACTTTTGGAAAATATATTTCAGAGTTTGATAATATCCCAGAAGAATTAAAAGATAAAAGAGTAGATCAAGTTGATAGGACACCAGCTGAAAATCTTGCCTATCAAGTAGGTTGGACAACTTTAGTTTTGAAATGGGAAGAAGATGAAAAAAAGGGAATTGAGGTTAAAACGCCATCTGACAAATTTAAGTGGAATCAACTTGGAGAATTGTATCAATGGTTTACAGATACCTATGCTCATAAATCGTTAAAGGAATTAAAAGAACAACTATCACAGAATATAGAAGATATTTACTCTTTGATAGATAATCTTACAGAGGAAGAATTATTTAAACCACATATGAGAAAATGGGCAGATGAAGCAACAAAAACTGCAACTTGGGAAGTATATAAATTTATCCATGTAAATACAGTAGCACCATTTGGAACATTTAGGACTAAGATTAGAAAATGGAAAAAACTTAATAATTTTGTGAATGTAATTAAATAATAAGGTTGGTGCTTTAATTGAATTATGAAAAATTTAAAAAAATAATAAATAGAAAAACCTCTATAATAGTATTAGATACAAATGTAATACTTGACTTAGCTCGATATTCATTATACAGTAGCAAAAACATATTAGAAATTTTCAAGGAGTGTAAGGATTTAATATGGATTCCGAATCAAGTGTATAAAGAATTTAATAAAAATAAATATAGCGTATTCGGACAATTGAAAAAAAAGTATCAAAATTTTGAAAAAGATTTACTAAGAGTAATTGAAAGGAGTCAAAAAAATTTAGAGAGTGTCTTGATTAAATCATCTAAATATAATTATTTTGGAAGAAAAAATTTGGAGAATGATTTAAATAACAAGTTAGTTGAATTAAAACAAATAATCAAATCTTATAAAAATAGTGTTGGTATTGAATATGATGAAATAACAACAGATTCTCCTGAAATAATTAAAGATATAGATAATCTTATTTCATATTTAGAAAAAAATAATAGGATAGGTAATAGGATAAGGTTTAGTGAACAATTAAAAATTATTAGAGAGGGTGAACTTAGGTATAAATATAAAATTCCGCCTGGATATGAGGACATTAATAAAGATGGAGTTGAAAAATTTGGAGATTTATTTGTTTGGAAAGAGATATTAGATTTACCAGTTGAAAAATCAGTAAAAGATATTATTTTTATTACGAATGATATAAAAGAAGACTGGTGGAGTAAGGATAGTCAAGATAATTTAGTAGTTCACGATAAATTATTAAGTGAATTTAAAGAAAAAAATCCAAATGTAAATATTGAATTTTTAACAACAGGAATGTTTCAGAATTTCGCTTCAAAAGTATATGATAGATATGATTTTAATGTTTATGTAGATTTAAATAGAAAAGATGTGTCATATGTAGAAAGAGTAAAACAAGATATTTCTAATGATATAGTTGACAGTATTTATAATAACAACTATTATTATCTAGAATCGTATGTTATTGGAAGTGAGGGTATTGAAGAATTAGATATAAATAATTGTGAATTCAATGAGATATTAGATACTTATGAAGAGTTTACAGACGAGATTGTTAGTATAACTTATGAGCTAGAATATTTAATAAATTTAAGTTGTGTATCCTTTGATTATTGGGGACGTGATGATGATACAAAAGAAGTCATACAATCACCACCAATAGAACAAGAATTTAGTGGAAGTGTCATAGTTAATGTCACAAGATTAATTAATAAAGATGATATCGAAGAAGATTCTTTTTATATTAATAATGATAAAGAATATACAGATATTGAAATAATTGAAATTCAGATAGATCAAGATTCTATAAACAAAAATGAAGAAGACTACGATGACTCTTATTTAGAAGAGGAGAATTACAATAATGATTATGCATTTATTTGCTCTAAATGTGGAAAGGGATTTAAGGATAGGCGAGAAGATGTAGGTGGTATTTGTCGAGATTGTTCATTTAATGATTAATAATATAGGATATTTTATTAAAGCAGTAATTATAAAGTTTACTGCTTTTTTTATACTCAAAATTAGGAGGTTAAAATGATAAGGATAAGAAGTCCCACTTAAAACAATTTAATATATAAGACATTTAGCGATTGAAATATAAGTTCAGTCGCTTTTTT